>VERM01000164.1 GCA_018882645.1 Ferruginibacter sp. | reverse complement strand
ATGATATGCAGATATAAAACAATGAAGGGTTTTCAGGTAAAACGCAAGGGAGGATGGGATACCCATGGACTACCGGTAGAACTGGGTGTAGAAAAAGTTTTGGGTATTACCAAAGAAGATATCGGAAAAAAAATCTCGATTGAAGAATACAATAAAAAGTGCAGAGAAGTAGTAATGCAGTTCAAAGACAAATGGGATGATATCACCAGAAAAATGGGATATTGGGTAGACTTGCATAATCCTTATGTTACTTTTGAAAACAGCTACATTGAATCCCTTTGGTGGTGCCTGAGCGAATTGTTTAAAAAAGGCTATCTGTATCAAAGTGTGAGCATTCAACCCTATTCTCCCGCCGCCGGAACGGGACTTTCTTCTCATGAACTTAATCAGCCGGGCACATACAAAGATGTGAAAGACACCAGTGCCGTTGTGATGTTCAAGATACAGCAGGATACATCAAACATTGAAGTGCAAAAAGTATTAAAGCTGCTGAATCAAAACACAAACCGTTTTTCTTCAGTCGATTTGTATCTGATGGCATGGACGACAACACCCTGGACCCTGCCTTCCAATTTGGCCTTAACGGTTGGTCCGGATATTGATTATGTTGTTGTTCAAACATTCAACCCCTATACTTTTTTACCCGTCAATGTTATTCTTGCAAAAGCGTTGCTTGAAAAATACTTTAAGAAAGAAGGCGAGGATATTTCTTTTGAAGACTATCAACAAGGAGACAAAATCATCCCATGGAAAATCATGCATTCATTCAAGGGTAAGGATTTGGAAGGTGTAAAATATGAGCAACTGCTTGCTTTTGAATCGAACTCCTTTGAAAAAATTCAAGAAATCACTCCCGGTGCCGAACCGTTTAAAGTTATCGTTGGAGATTTTGTTACGACAGAAGACGGAACGGGAATCGTACACACCGCACCTGCTTTTGGTGCAGATGATTTCAAGGTGGGTAAAAAGAACAATATCGGGATCCTTACACTTGTTGACAAGCAAGGAAAATTTATTGACAGCGTAGGCGAATTCAGCGGTCGGTATGTCAAGAATTATAAAGATGACAAAGATTATATAGATGTGAATGTTGACATTTCCGTTAAACTAAAAAAAGAAAACAGAGCTTTCAAAGTTGAAAAATACGAACACAATTATCCGCACTGCTGGAGAACAGACAAACCAATCATTTACTATCCACTTGATGCCTGGTTCATAAAAACAACCGCCGCAAAAGATAGAATGATTGAACTGAATAAAACAATCAATTGGAAACCGGCTTCTACGGGTACCGGAAGATTTGGCAATTGGCTGGAAAACATGGTGGACTGGAATCTGAGCAGAAGTAGATATTGGGGCACACCTTTGCCGATATGGAAAACCGAGGATGAGGAAGAAGTGAAGTGTATTGGATCTGTTGGTGAGCTGAAGACTGAACTCGAAAAATCATTTGAAGCAGGATTGTGGTCGCCGGAAAACAATCTGCCCGTCAAGAATTATATTGAAAACCTGGTTTCTGATTTACATAAACCTTTTGTAGACAACATCATACTTGTGAGTGATTCGGGCAAGCCAATGAGAAGAGTATCCGATTTGATTGACGTGTGGTTTGACAGCGGAGCGATGCCTTATGCGCAATGGCATTATCCATTTGAAAACACAGAGACATTTAAACAAAATTTTCCTGCAGACTTCATAGCAGAAGGTGTGGATCAAACGAGAGGATGGTTTTATACCCTGCATGTTCTTGGCGTTTTGCTTTTCGACAGTGTTGCTTATAAAACTGTTGTGAGCAATGGTTTGGTGCTGGATAAAGCCGGAAATAAAATGAGCAAGCGCCTGGGCAATGTAGTTGACCCTTTTGAAACTATTAACAAATATGGAGCTGATGCTACTAGATGGTATTTGATAACCAATGCCTCTCCATGGGACAGCCTCAAATTTGATGAAGAAGGGATTAAAGAAGTTCAAAGAAAATTCTTTGGAACACTTTATAATACCTATCAATTTTTTGCGCTATATGCCAACTTGGATGGATTTGAATTTAGTGAACCATATATTCCTTTGAAAGAAAGAGCTGAAATTGATCAGTGGATCATTTCCTCTCTCAACAGTTTGATAAAAAAAACTACCGAAAATTTCGATGTGTATGAACCTACTCAGGCCGGAAGAGCAATTGAAGAGTTTGTTGATAATCATCTGAGCAATTGGTATGTGCGACTTTGCAGAAGGCGTTTCTGGAAAGGTGAATACGAGCACGATAAAAAATGTGCTTATCAAACACTTTATGAATGTCTGGAAACTTTATCTCAGCTCATTGCACCAATTGCACCTTTCTTCGCTGATTGGCTTTTCTGCAACCTCAATGAAGTAACCAAAAGATTTAATGTCAGCTCCGTACATCACGTTTTGTATCCAATCGTTCAGGAAGATGCGATTCAAATTTCACTTGAAAAAAGAATGCAGCTTGCTCAGGACACTTCATCTCTGATTCTATCGATCAGAAAAAAAGTGAACATCAAAGTCAGACAACCACTGCAAAAAGTTTTTATACCCGCGTTGGACAAAGAAATGGCAGATAATATTCAATTAATGGGAGAGATTATAAAAACAGAAACAAATATTAAAGAAATTGAAATTCTCGATGCGAAAAATGACTTCATCAGAAAAAAAGCCAAAGCAAACTATAAAACCCTTGGCAAAAAACTGGGCGCAAAAATGAAATGGGCCGCTACAGAAATAGAAAAGTTTAATAATGTAACGATCGAAAAAGTACAACAGGGGAATTATCTGTTGAACGCAGAATTTGTAAAAAAAGGAGAAGATCCAATATATATTTCAACTGACGACCTGGAAATCGTTACAGATGAAATACCGGGTTATGAGATTGCGAATAAAGGTTCGCTTACAGTTGCACTAGACATTAATATCACACAATCGCTTCATAATGAAGGGAATGCGAGAGAATTGATCAACAGAATTCAAAATATAAGGAAAGAAAAAGGGTTTGAATTAACCGACAGGATTGCAGTAAAAATTAGCGAAAATGCTGAACTTGAGTCTTCATTGTTGGAATATAAGGACTATATTTGCCGCGAAATTTTGGCTGACAGTATTAGTTTTGAAGCCTCCATTTCCACAGGAATTTCTACCGAAATCAATGACATTCCTTTGATAATTGATATACATCATAAAAGCAATTGATTATGGCAACAAAAAAACCTGCAAAAAAAGTTGCGACGAAAAAGCCGGCTGCTAAGATTATAAAAAAAGTTGCGGCAAAAAAAACGGTAAAGCCAGCTGCTAAACCTTCAAAACCTGCAGCAAAAAAAACGGTTGTTAAACCACTAAAAAAATCTGTTGCCAAAAAAACTGTAGCTAAAAAGCCTGTTGTCAATAAAACAGCAAAACCTATACAAAAAAAGACTGTTCCTGCTAAATCAAGCACTTCCAAAAAGAATGTTATTGTAGCAAAGAAAACACCTCATGCTGTTGTTAAAAAAGTTGCTGTCACAAACAAAAAAGAGCAAATAAAAAAACCTGAAGTGAAAGCAATAAAAAAAGAGGAAGTAAAGAAATCAGGTATTAAAGCCATTGCAAAAAATCCCAAAGACATAAAAATTCCTGCACCCAAACCGGTTGTTGTTCCGAAAATAAATACAAAAAGCTCAAGGACTTACAAACCGGATTTTACTAAATCGGTATTAGACAAAGTGAAAAACAATCCGGCATCTCCAACCAACAGATATTCCGATTCAGAACTGTTGGAGTTCAAGGAATTGGTTCATCGCAAGTTGGAAACGGCAAAAAAAGAATTACACTACCTCCAGGGATTGATTACCCGCAAAGATGATATGGGTGGAGATGAAAGCGAAAACAGATACATGACCATGGAAGACGGAAGTCTGAGTATGGAAAGAGAACAATTGAGCCAGATGGCAAGTCGCCAGATTACCTTCATAGACCATCTTGAAAAAGCTCTGATGCGTATTGAAAACAAAACATACGGCATTTGCAGAGTCACCGGTAAGTTGATTGACAAAGCGAGACTGAGAGCTGTTCCTCACGCCACTTTAAGCATAGAAGCGAAAATGGGAATGACCAAATAAATACAAATCAGTTGTCTGTGTTTATTTAACTTCCTGCATATCTACAAGTTTTTTATAGAAGCCGTTTTGCTGAATGAGGCTGTCATGTGTACCTCTCTCCACAATTTCTCCTTTTTGCAAAACAACAATTTCATCTGCATGTCTCACAGTGCTCAATCGATGAGCAATCACAATTGAAGTGCGGTTATCCATTAATTTGTTTATGGCGTCCTGGACCAATCTTTCGCTTTCGGTATCCAGGGAAGATGTGGCTTCATCTAAAATTAAAATGGGTGGATTCTTCAATACAGCACGTGCAATGGTAAGCCGCTGACGCTCTCCTCC
>VERM01000479.1 GCA_018882645.1 Ferruginibacter sp. | reverse complement strand
TCTGTATCCGGTCAGGATTGCAGGAATTTGAATATTGGCATCATATGCGGTATCAATGATTTCACGTGTGATCGGATCTTCTTTGATGACGTTTCTGACAACCGGTGCTCCTTTTTGAATTGGAGCAAAGTATGCATCTACAAGTTTTTTTGTTTTATCAATTTCAATATCGCCTGCTATAACCACTACCGCATTATTGGGGACGTAGTATTTTTTATTGAATGCTATGAACTCTTCCAGCTTGGAAGCATCCAGATGTTCCATGCTTCCGATTGTAACCCAATTGTAAGGATGTTTTTTGAAAAGATTTTTCATGCAGGTGGATAAGAAGCTTCCATAAGGTTGGTTGTCTACCCGCAAACGTTTTTCTTCTTTAACTACCTCATTCTGAGTTTTCACTCCGATTTCATTGATTACAGGGTGCATCATTCTTTCACTCTCAAGCCATAGCCCTGTTTCCAATTGGTTGGAAGGGAATACTTCATAATAGAAAGTTCTGTCTTGTGTAGTATTGGCGTTATTTTGACCACCATTTTTGGTGACAATCTTGAAAAATTCACCTCTTTTGATATTCTTACTTCCTTCAAATAAGAGATGCTCAAAGAAGTGTGCAAATCCGGTGCGATTGGGCTGTTCGTCTTTACTACCCACATGGTACATTACCGAAACGGCAACTACGGGAGCTGTTTTGTCCTGATGCAAAATAACGTGAAGGCCATTACTGAGGTCATACTCTGTAAAAGCAACTTTTTGGGCATTAGCCAAAGCCGAGCCGCAAAGCAATAAAAGTACCAAAGATAATTTCGACATAATAATTTTGTTTGCGACAAAATTACCTACAAAATTGAATTGGCGCTTGTTTTTTTACTTTTATTGATAAATGGTTAATAAGTCAGTTTCAGAGGATTGAAGACGGTATAGCAGTATTTATCCCGATAGTCTCGTATTCATTTCCGCTACCTTTATTTCTAGGTCTTTTTTATAATGAATGAGTTTTGCTGATAAGGATTCATCCTGTAATGCTATTATTTGTGTAGCAAGTATACCGGCATTTTTTGCACCATTTAAGGC
>VERM01000478.1 GCA_018882645.1 Ferruginibacter sp. | reverse complement strand
CTATTACTGATCCTGAATCACTGGAATACAGCTACCGACTCAATGGCTTTCAGGATACATGGTCGGAGTGGACAAAACGAACGGAGAAAGAATTCACGAATTTGCCGGCAGGCAACTACCTGTTTGAAGTGAAAGCAAGAAATAATCTGGGAAATGAATCCAACCCCGTCAGTTTTCCTTTTGTTCTGGCCTCTCCCTGGTACCAAACAAAAATCGCCTGGCTTTTTTATTTTCTTGTCATAGCCGGAATTCTCTTCTGGAGGTACCGCTTTCTTCAAAATAAGTTTCGCCGGCAACAGCAACAATTTGATGAAGAGCAGCGAAAATTGCAGTACATACTTGAGCTGGAAAAGAGCAGGGCTGAAAGTGAACTCATTTCTGTCAAAAGTCAAACACTGGAGACCGAAATTCAATTTAAAAATTCTGAACTGGCATCCGCAGCAATGCACCTGGTGAAAAAAGGTGAATTAATTTCCAAGTTAAAATCCGATTTAAATCAACTGATTCGTCGGGTAGATGTGCCAACTGCACAGACCGAGGTAAAAAAAATGATCAAACAACTGGAAGAGGATGACCAAATAGATCAGGAATGGGATCAATTCGCCAAGCATTTCGATAAGGTACATAGTGATTTTGTTCTCCTATTGAAAGAGAAACATCCGGATATCAGTCCAAATGAAGTGAAATTGTGTTCATTTCTGCGGATGAACCTCAGTTCCAAAGAAATTGCTCAGCTTTTGAATATTACTGTTAGAGGTGTTGAAATCAGCCGATACCGCCTGCGTAAGAAACTAAATTTACAGGGAGGGGAAAATCTTTTTGATTACCTGATTCAACTTCAAAAAACCTGATGTTTATTAACAACCCATCCATCATGAGTTTACAGAGAGAGAGAGACGATGACTTCAAAATACAAGTTGTAACAATAAGTTTGTATAATATTTTTTCGAAGAGCGATAAAATAATAACCTCTCACTTATAGGATAAAATGTCTGTCAAAGAATATGGGCACTACACTAATTAATATTTTTGGACTATTTTCTGAGAAGACATGTTTGTTGCGATATAGCTACAC
>VERM01000477.1 GCA_018882645.1 Ferruginibacter sp. | reverse complement strand
CAAGTATGGAGATCTCGGGAATCGCCTTTTTCGTTTTGCGCGACTTTACCACAAGGCATCCAAGTTAGGAATCAAATTAATTGACTTATCTTTTTACCAATATGTGTGGTATTTCCAGCCGGAAAACAAGTTATATCGATTTATTTTCTTTATTCAAAAAATTTTGGGCTTTCAAATCTTGCGCATTTTTCAGAAAATTTCTCCTGTTTGGACTTTTCTTTTTCATATGAAAGCTTGTGGGTTGTAATTTTCAAAATTAATGTGACATGTTTTGTGACATTCATCACCAAAGGATAAGGATCCTCAAAAATGAAAGTTCAGAATGAAGTTGAAATGTCCCATATTGACTTTATTGATGGTGTATTTTGGTTCCAGGGTGGTGTTTCCGGATGCATACTTATAAAAATAAATCAATTGTGCCTGCCAACCTTTCATGAAGCCGGAAAAATTGTAGCGCAAATCTGAGTTGAATTGAAGGTAGGAGGGGAATCCATATTTATTAAGTGCGTGTTGATTGACATTCGGCAAGTCAAAGTAACCTGCACTATTCTGCCAACTAAGGCGATTTTTCGCATCTGCGAACTTTGATTTGATGGTGAAAGCATGAACATCACCAAGGCCTTCATTTCTTTCCCCCATCATAAATGTAAAAAATGGATCCCGACCCCATTCTCTTGGCATGAGGTATCTACCATGACCGGTAATTCTGGTATAATTGATTGAGTGATCCCATGAACCTGTAATTTTTCCCACCCGGACTCCAAAGGCAAGGGAAAACTGGTCAGTCTGAAAGTATCTTTTATTCACTTCTACATGACCTCCCTGATTTATTGCTGTTTGTGCGATTAACTGAAGTCCATAATAAAATGGCAAAGAACTGTCTTGCAATTGATCGAATTGAATAAGGGTGCTATTAAAAATATTCTGCGTGAGTTGATTCCAGATTTGCCATTGCTGGTTCTTTCTGTTTTTCATCTCAGCAGCGATAAGAAATATTCCGTTGGACCGGAGTTGGTTTTTGTATCCGGAAGGTGTTCCATCCGGATTAACGCCGACTGAATATAGACCTATGGAAGTACCGGT
>VERM01000006.1 GCA_018882645.1 Ferruginibacter sp. | reverse complement strand
GGATTATAGTGAACATTAAAATAGTTTGAAGGTTTAAGAGTCTAAAGGTCTAAAGGTTTTTTTGCGATTTCCCTGGATTGCAGAAACTTGAAGATAAGAAATCAATTTAAAAATCATAGCACTGATTCTAATTGCGATATTAGCCAATTCATTGAATTGTTCTTGATTGATGTATCCCCGATCTTTTGCACGATAAAGTTGGGACCTGAGTTCACCGCAAGATCCTTTGGAGTAACCAAGAAACTGAATAAATTCACCTTTGGTTCCACGTTCAAATCCCTCCGCAATATTATCCATAATTGAACCCGAAGAGCCCTCAATTTGATTGATTATCCGATAGTTTTTATTAAAAATATTTTTATCAATCAACTCTCCAATAATTTTATTTAGATCACGACTTAATTGCCAGACTTGTAATTCCTCAAACCTTTTAACTGATGCCATTCTTTTCTATCAAAAATCAATATTTTAAAAGAAAACTGAAAAAGAAAATGAACCAGCATAAAAGCTTTTTTTCTCTTTGGTGTCAACCTTTAAACCATTAAACCCTTAGACCGTTAAACCCCTAACCCTTTTTCAGCTTTAAAATAGAAAACTCATCCTCATCCTTCACAATTGTATTCAATAAATGACCCAAGCCATCTATATCCATCTCTACCACATCGCCTGCCTGCAGCCATTGCTCTTTATAGTTTGGATCATTTAATTTCCCCGTGCCATTCAATTCAAGAAAGCAGCCTGTTCCTACCGTACCGCTACCTATGACATCCCCGGGATATAAATCAACTCCATAACTGCTTCTTTCAATGATTTCCGCAAAAGTCCAATCCATATCACCCAAATTCCCTTCACTCACCTGAATGCCATTCACACTGCACTTCATTGAAAGATTCCAGTTTTTTCCCGTATGCCCCTGCTTACAAGGTACTTCATAAGATTCCAATTCATCGAGGGTGACCAGCATCGGACCAATCACAGTTGAAAAATCTTTGCCTTTTGCAGGGCCAAGATTAAGCAACATCTCCTCCATTTGTAATCTTCTCGCACTCATGTCATTCATGATCATCAAGCCTCCAATATAATCATCCGCCGCCTCCGCACGAATGTTTCTCCCATGTTTGCAAATCACCACCGCCGCCTCCAACTCAAAATCCAATTTTTCAAAATGATCCGGCATACAAACTATATCTCCCGGGCCCTGAATACTATTGTGATTGGTGAAATAAAAAATCGGATACTGATCAAACTCCGGAATCATTTCCACCTTTCTGTTGCGCCTTGCAGCTGCCACATGCTGACGAAAAGCATATCCGTCTCTGCAACTTGTAGGATGAGGGACAGGCGCAAGAACATGTGCATCCTCAAAAACTGCCGAAGGAACGGGACTTACAAGTTTTTCTTTAATTCTTTTTTCAGCAGACAAAGCAATCGGAAATACGTCTTCCCAATAATTCAGAAACATCGCCATGCTTACCGGCAAATCAGGATGAAGCAGATCTATATCGTAAAGTTTGCCATCAACCATTATGGCCAATTGTTCATGTTCTTCTTTTAAATAAGTAACCAGTTTCATAAAATTTTATCTGAATGATGAATGTAACAATAATTAAAAATAAAATGCTTTCAATCAGCTCGACAAAAATAACAATCAGTCTACACGTAAAAAAGTAAATAATAGATTTGTCCGAATAAAATCGGCACATGCATATCGAAAAAATAAAGAATAAAGGTCAGGCAAGATTATTTTCAAATAACTATCTGGAATTTTTAACCAAAACACATCCTCTGGTTATATGGTGTTTATATCTTCCAATTATTCTCTGGCTACCTTATTATTCAGTGTATTCACTCTCGCTGCCAACAGAATCAACAATTATTTTTTTTATCGCAGGCGGTTTTTTCTGGACATTGACAGAATACGTTTTACACCGTTTCGTATTTCACCATCATCCAAAAACATTTACCGGAAAAAAAATCAATTATCTTCTTCATGGAAATCACCATGAATATCCGAGAGACAAACAAAGATTGTTTATGCCCCCTCTGCCGAGTCTATTAATCGCTTCCACATTCATTATTTTTTTTCGCTTGATCATAGGTAAATATGCTTACGCTTTCTTTCCGGGATTTATGCTCGGTTATCTTGTTTACGCATCCATGCATTATGCCATTCACGCATGGAAGCCTCCTTTCAAATGGATGAAAAGTCTTTGGATAAATCATCATCTACATCATTATAAACATGAAAGTAAAGGATTTGGAGTAAGCAGCACTTTATGGGACCATGTATTCGGAACGATGTTTGATGTAAAAAAAGAGAAAGCCGATTAGAAAAATTACCATTTTTCTTCTTCGTCTTGATCCGACGGAGTGGGCTTAAATGATTGCCTGGATAGTATTTTCTGGATCTGTCTTTCAATCATCAATGCAGCAATGAGATCTCCTGCATTTTCATCCGGTCTGTCCTTGAGAATGTTTTTTAACTTTTGCTCACTTACATCTATTCGGTAAAGCATTTGTACCACTTTTTCAAAATCATGCAGTATGAGTTCATTGATTTGTTGTGAAAGCTGACGTAAGCATTCCTCTGATTTCAAAAAATCAATGTCATTGGTTTGAAAAATATTTGAAGTGATGTTGCTCATGGGTTGAGTATTTCCATCGGACTAACCGCCGAAGGAAAGTATTTGACCAAAACTCCGTTTTCATTGATCAGATATTTACTGAAATTCCATTCCGGAGCTTTTTCATTCCAGCCGTTCAGATTTTTATCTGTAAGCCAACGGTATAATTCCTGCTGATCTTTGTTTTTTGAGACCACTCCTTTCCGGGCTATTGGAAAACTGATTCCGTAGTTGCTTTTGCAGAATTGAGCAACTTCCTCATTGCTGCCTTTTTCCTGATTTTTAAAGTCGTTTGAAGGAAATGCAATGATCAGCAGTTTATCTTTATGAAGATCATACAATTTCTGCAACTCTTCATACTGATTGGTATAGCCACAGTTTGAAGCTGTATTTACAATCAAAATCTTTTTTCCTTTAGCGGTTGCAAGATGAAAGGTATCCCCCTGAATAAGAGGAATTGAATAGTCATAAATCGGGACTTTAGGGTCTGTTGCATTGCTGTTCGAAAGAATACCTGAAGATGATTTTCCGGTCAACATGACCAGCGGATAAAAAGCCTTCAAAATTTTTTGTTTTACAGTCATGTTTTTTGAATGCCGGTTGGAAACAAGCACATAAACGGCTATTCCTGTAAAAATGCTGATGGAGATGATTAATGTCTTCATGATACGTTTTTTAGAAGCAACCGAAAATATTTTTTTCATCGAAAGGCTAAATGATTTTTTTTAAAAATTTCAATCTGCCTTTAAGTGGAGGATATTTGAAATTGGGATCAAACCAGTTAGGCGTTTTCATCACAGATTTCATGTGGCTGAACGTATCGAAACTTTTTCGCCCCTGATATTGCCCTATTCCGCTGAAACCTCTGCCGCCCAGTGGCAGATGATGGTTGGTGATATGCCAGGCGGCATTGTTAACACAACCTCCGCCAAAAGCAACATTATCCATCCAGAATTTCTCCTTTTGCCTGCTAATGGTAAACAAATAAAAAGCCAATGGGTTCGGATTTCGGGATATTATCTTCAGCACCTCATCTGTATGCCGATAGGTAATAATCGGCAGTAAGGGTCCGAAAATCTCTTCTTTCATGATGTTCCCATCTATATTTACATCATCTATAAGAGTGGGTTCAATAAAAAGCTGACTCCTGTCATGTCTACCTCCGAAAATAATTTTTCCGTCATTGAGATAGCCAACAATTCGGTCAAATTGTTTTTCATTGATGACTCGCCCATAATCACCAGAGGCTTCCGGTTGATTCCCAAAAAAATGAATGATCGCTTCCTGTAAAGATTTTATCAATTTATTTTTTACGGAATGATGAACCAGCAGATAATCCGGTGCTATGCATATTTGACCGGAATTGGAAAATTTGGCGATGGCAATTCTTCTTGCAGCAGTGGATATGTCCGCATCCGACTCAACCACACAGGGACTTTTGCCTCCCAGTTCAAGTGTTACAGGAACAAGATCTTTGGCTGCCAGTTGATAAATACTTTTACCTACAACAGGCCCGCCGGTAAAGAAAATATGATCAAATCTGAAATGATTGATAAAAGCAGGGACCACTTCTGCACCTTGTCCTTCGGTAAACAATATATATTTATCATCAAAAGCATCAGTGATGATTCTACGAAGCAACAAAGTTGTTGCCGGCGCATGTTCTGAAGATTTCAGTACAACACAATTGCCCGCAGAAATAGCTCCTACAAGAGGTTTAAGCAAAAGCTGAAAAGGATAATTCCATGGACTGATGATAAATACAACTCCCAGAGGTTCGGGAATGATGCGACTTGATGAAGGAAAATTAATCAGATTGGTCTTTACTTTTTGAGGCCTCATCCACTTCTTCAATTGATTCAATGCATACCTGATCTCATTGAGCACCAAAGCAATTTCAGTTACCCAGGACTCTTCAGGAGATTTGTTCAGATCTTTCTTTAATGCTTCATAAATGGCATTTTCATACTTCAGAATTACTGTCTTTAATCGAAGCAACTGCTCTTTTCTGAATGCATAGCTTCTGGTAGCACCACTGTTATAAAATTCTCTAAGCTGTTGAACTCTATTGAAATCAAACATTGACGTAATTTTGTATAAAGTTACCAAACTCTTAATGAGCGACACAGAATATATGCAGATAGCACTGGGAGAAGCAAAGAAAGCCTTCGATAAAAACGAGGTGCCTGTTGGCGCTATTGTTGTTTTGCAGAATAAAATCATCGCAAAGGCATATAATCAGGTGGAGCTTTTGAACGACAGTACCGCACATGCAGAAATCCTTGCCCTTACATCAGCATATCAGTTTCTGGGAAGTAAATATTTACCCGAAGCAACACTTTACGTTACACTCGAGCCCTGCTTGATGTGCAGTGGCGCGCTGTACTGGAGTAAAATCGGCCGTATCGTTTTCGGAGCGTATGACGATAAAAATTCTTACCGAAGAAGTACGGGTGACAAAAACCCTTTTCATCCTAAAACTGAAATTCAGGGAGGAGTTCTTGAAAATGAATGCAGTCAACTTATGAAATCATTTTTTTCGCAACTTAGAAAATAGATAAATTCAGAACTATTGATTTTTCCCCCGTTCAAAAAATAACTTAAAGAAGGCTTTGTTTACTAAACAAACCGAGCCCGGACAGAATCAATATATCAATAACATTTTTCGTCATATCGCATTTACCTTCTTTATCCTAAATTTGCAAAAAATATAAAATTATGCCTTTTACATTAGCACCTTTACCTTATTCGCATGACGCGCTTGAGCCACATATCGATACATTGACCATGCAAATACATCATGGCAAACACCATCAGGCCTATGTAGACAATCTGAATAAGGCTATTGCAGGTACCGATCATGAAAACAAAACCATCGAAGATCTGGTAAAACATGCCGGATCCATCAGCGTTGCTGTTAGAAACAACGGTGGAGGTCACTGGAATCATACCTTTTTCTGGGAAAGCCTTTCACCCAACGCAGGCGGAACTCCTTCCGGCCATTTGGCTGATGCAATCAACGCAGCATTCGGCTCATTTGATGCGTTCAAGGAAAAATTCAATCAGGCCGGTCTCACCAGATTCGGCAGCGGTTGGGCTTGGTTGCTGGTCAAAGACGGAAAACTGGAGATCAGCTCTACACCCAATCAGGATAACCCGCTGATGGATGTAGCTGAAGTAAAAGGCACTCCAATATTGGGTGTAGATGTATGGGAACATGCCTATTATTTGAAATACCAAAACCGCCGTGCAGATTATTTAAGTTCTTTTTGGAATGTAGTGAACTGGAACAAAATAGCTGAACGCTTCACTGCGGCAAAATAATTGTACAACAGAATCGTTTATCATTCAAAAGCTGTCGGTTTTTCGGCAGCTTTTTTTAATTATACAGTAACTTTCGATATCGTTCATCATTTTGCAGCAATTTCCATTTAAGCAATTAACTTTGAAAGGATAATGATTTTATTCACCAAATGCATGATATCATGTCTCTTTCTTCCGAAGAAATACTTCAGCAACTGAATAAAGAAAATGAGGATTTGAAATTTGAATTGAATGATCTTCGTTACCTCATTCAGCTAAAAGAGGAGGAACTGAATGATTTGCATGCCGCTTCCAAAAAAATGGGAGAAATGCAAAGTAAGTTGGAAAACAATATTACTGAAATAGAAACCATGCGCCGTCAAATAGAAGAAGCGGAGCAAAAAAACATAAAAGCCAACCGGCGGGAAGCCGCTCTTGAAGAAGAGTTGATACAAAGTATTGCCATTGAAAAATCTTATTATGAGATAAAAGAGAAATACTTGTCAACCCAAACAGCTTTGGAAGACGCTTATCATGACTTGAATGATTTATCGAAGCTCTATAAAGAGATTTCGGAAATGAAAAAAAGACTGACAGAGGTAGAAAGTAAACTTGAGCTCACCCTGCTGGATAATACGTTTTTAAAAGAGCAGTTGCATAACCCTGAAACCAATTCAACTGATCCTAAAGTTAAATCATGATGAATATTGCTGACATTCGTAAAGATTATATGCTCCGTTCATTATCTGAGAATGATATTGAAAAGCACCCTTTAAGACAATTTGATAAATGGTGGCAGGAAGCCATTGACAGCCGTATTGATGAAGTCA
This sequence comes from Ferruginibacter sp., assembly GCA_018882645.1. Lineage (GTDB taxonomy): Bacteria > Bacteroidota > Bacteroidia > Chitinophagales > Chitinophagaceae > Ferruginibacter. The sequence goes on along the minus strand of VERM01000006.1, from coordinate 12,573 downwards.
ATGCTATGACGTTGGCTACAGCAAACAATCAGGGCGTGCCATCCGCCAGAATTGTTTTGCTTAAAGGCTATGATGAAAGCGGATTTGTTTTTTTCACCAACTACAACAGCCATAAAGCTTCTGATGTCAAAGACAATCCGAATGCTTGTTTGGTTTTTTTCTGGAAAGAGCTGGAAAGACAGGTGCGTATAACAGGGGACATTGAAAAAATAAGCGATAAAGAAAGTGATGAATATTTTCATTCACGACCCATTACCAGTCGCATTGGTGCATGGGCTTCTGATCAGTCCAGTGTTATTGATTCGAGAGAAAGGCTGGAAGAAAAATTTAAAACACTGGAAGCAGCATATTCAAATAAAGAAATTCCCAGACCCCCGCACTGGGGTGGGTATCGCGTCATTCCCCGGCAAATCGAATTCTGGCAGGGAAGACCGGGAAGACTTCATGATCGGATAGAATATAATCTTGTGGAATGGAACCGTTGGAGTATTAAACGCCTTGCACCATAATATTAAAAACAGGCAGTTATTGAATTGAACAACTTACTGCCTGTTTAAAAAAACTATTTCTTAGCCTTTTCTTTTTTAGCAGGAGCTGCTTTTGCGGCAGGCTTTACTTTGGCAGGTCTTTTCTTTCCGAAACTGCCCGCAAATATTTTTCCTTTTTTGGTTTTGATATCACCACGTCCCATAATAAATGATTTTTTACAAAAGTATAATAAAAAAGCAAGACGCATGATGCGTCTTGCTTTTAATTTTTTTCCGCTAATTAGATTTTAGCAGATAGTTCTTTTCCTGCTTTAAATTTCGCAACTTTTTTTGCTTTGATTTTGATTACAGCACCAGTTTGCGGATTGCGTCCGTTACGAGCAGCTCTTTTTGAAACTGAAAAAGTTCCAAAACCAACTAAAGTAACTTTTTTTCCGCCTTTCAAGGTCTTAGTAACAGCCTCAATGAATGAGTCCAGAGTGGCATTTGCCTGAGTTTTTGTGATGCCGGCATCATCAGCGATTTTTGCGATTAGTTCAGCTTTGTTCATAATAAAAGTTTTGAAATTTTTAAGTACAACAAATATAGATGCTTTTTATTTCCAACAAAATTTTTTTATTTTTTTTATCCTATCCAAAAAAGGCTGAAATGCCTTAAAATAGGGCGTTCTGCGAAAACAGAGGAGCACACAAAAAAATCAAATGAAAATAATAAATCAATGAAACCCTCTACAGCATTGGCTTGCAGAGGATTTATTTTCAAATCCTTTCTCAGCGTGCATTTGGGCGTATATACATAAAATTTTGATACAAAAAAACGATTCTTTTTTTGTTTTGCACAATTAGTTCACAACCTGCATAACGGAGCGAAAAGCAATGAATTTGTCGCCCCATTTTTTATAAGATTTTTCACGAAGTAATCCGGCGTGTTTGTTTATATAAAGGTTATAAGCTGCTTTACTTTCGGCTTTGTATTGAACGTTATAAGTGGGGCCCTCTGAATCATCTACCTCTAATAGTCTGTGTATAGTCGCACTCGTAAAACAGCCGGTGGCAATCACTTCCGGGATATGCTCTTCTTTAAGCCATATCAGCCATTCGGATGAAATTTCATGAAGTACTTTGATGGTAACGTTGTATTTAAACATGAAGAGAGTTATATTAAATGAATATAAATAGGATAGCAAATCAATTACTTTGTTTTGATTTCAAGATAAACCGGGCAGTGATCGCTGTGCTTCACATCCGGAAAAATTTCAGCATCCACCAGCTTGCTTTTCAGATCTTCCGTAACAGAGATGTAGTCAATTCGCCATCCCTTGTTATTCAGCCGAACACTTGGAAAGCGTTGACTCCACCAGCTGTAGCGATGAGGCTCTTTATGGAATTCTCTGAAAGTATCTATCCATCCCGACTTCAAAAACTTGGTCATCCATGCCCTCTCCTCCGGAAGAAATCCTGTTGAGTTTTTATTGCCTTTCGGATCGTGGATATCAATTTCTTCGTGTGCAATATTGTAGTCACCACACAAAATGATTTTTGGATTTTTCTTGCGAAGCTTGTTTAAATAGCTATAAAACTCATCCAGCCATACATACTTGAATGCTTGTCGTTCTTCGCCGGAAGTGCCGGATGGGAAATAAGCGTTGATTAAAGTGATATCACCAAATTGCATTTGAATTACCCTGCCTTCGAAATCGCTCTCAGGGTGACCATTGCCCTTAACTACGCCAGTGGGATTTATTTTAGAGAAAATAGCCACACCGCTATATCCTTTTTTATTGGCACTGAACCAGTGATGTTCAAAGCCCAAGGCTTCCAGCTGTTTGACATCCACATCTCCTTCAGTTGCCTTTGTTTCCTGAATACAAATCACATCCGCAGGATCAGTTTTAAGCCAGTCGATAAATCCTTTTTTAATTGCGGCACGTATGCCATTGACATTGTAGGAAATGATTCTCATGCAGGCAAATTAAGTGAAATAAAAAATCGGAAAGTATTATTCCAATATCGGTCTAAGCCATTTGGTTGCTTCTTCTATGCTGATCCCCTTTCTTTTTGCATAATCTTCTAGCTGATCTTTTTCAATTTTACCAACTCCAAAATATTTGCTTTCGGGATGCGCAAAGTACCAGCCGCAAACAGAAGAGGCAGGATACATGGCCAAAGATTCGGTCAGATGAATTCCGGTTGCACTTTCGCCGCCAAGCAAATAAAATAATTTATATTTTTCTGTATGATCCGGACAAGCAGGATAGCCGGGTGCAGGCCTGATGCCCTGATAACTTTCATTAATCAGCTCTTCATTATTCAACGTCTCGCCTTTGGCGTAACCCCAAAATTCTTTACGCGTTTTCTCATGTAACAACTCAGCAAACGCTTCCGCCAATCTGTCGGCAAGAGCCTGCAAAATGATTTTATTATAATCATCCAGATTTTCTTCAAAGCGTTTTATGTGAGATTCTATTCCCTGTATGGTAACAGAAAATGCACCTAAATAATCTTTTTCATCCTTGCTGATGAAATCAGCCAGTGAAAGATTGGGCTGACCGGCGGCTTTTTTCACTTGCTGCCGGAGGAATTCTAAAGAAATATTTTTTTCCTTCGTATGAACCAAAACAGAATCAGGTGCTGTTTTTTCGGCTTGCCAAAATCCAACTACCCCTTTAGCCGAGAGCCATTTTTCATCAATGATCTGGTTCAGTAATTTTTGAGCATCGTCGTAAAGTTTTGACGCCTCCGCTCCTACAACTGAATCTGTCAGTATCTGCGGAAACTTACCATGCAACTCCCACGCAATGAAAAACGGCTGCCAATCAATATATCGGGCTATTTCATCCAGGTTGTAATTATCCAAAACTTTGGTTCCGGTAAATGCAGGCGCTATTGGGCTATGCTCTTTTTGATTCAAAACGACAGCATTTTGCTGCGCTTCCGCAAAAGGCAATAATTGTTTAGCTGTTTTTCTGTTACCGAAATCGACCTGCAATTTTTGATATTCTGTTTTGATATCAGAAATGAAATTTTCTTTTTGTTCTTTATTCAACAAAGTACCGGCAACCGTTACACTACGCGAAGCATCGAGCACATGTACTACGCCGTGTTCATATTCAGGAGCTATTTTAACTGCCGTATGCATACGGCTGGTGGTAGCGCCGCCAATAAGCAATGGAATATGCATATTCAACCGCTTCATTTCTTTGGCAATGTGCACCATCTCATCCAGCGAAGGGGTAATCAGTCCGCTTAATCCGATAATATCAGCTTGATGTTTATGTGCTTCGGATAATATTTTATCGGAGGACACCATTACGCCAAGATCAATAATTTCATAACCATTACAACCCAATACTACTCCAACAATGTTCTTTCCTATGTCATGCACATCACCCTTTACGGTGGCCAGCAATATTTTCGCCGGACCTTTCTCTATGTTGCCTGCCTGATCATCTTTAGAAAGATTGTTTAAACGATCCCGCTTTTCCTGTTCAATGTAGGGCGTTAAAACAGCAACCGCTTTTTTCATGACGCGCGCACTCTTCACCACCTGCGGTAAAAACATCTTACCGGCACCAAATAAGTCTCCGACGATATTCATACCATTCATCAGGGGGCCTTCTATCACGGATAGAGGCGTTGGGTATTTCTGTCTTGCTTCCTCAGTATCCGCATCTATATATTCAGTGATACCATGTATCAGCGCATGGCTCATCCTTTTTTCAACAGATTCTTTTCTCCAGCTTTCGTCTTTTACGGTTTCTTTTCCTTTGGCCTTAACAGTTTCAGCAAATGTGATCAGCTTCTCCGTTGCGCCGTTATCATCATTATTTCTGTTGAGAATGACATCCTCACAAAGTTGTTTAAGTGTAGGTTCAATATCATCGTATATCACGAGCTGACCGGCATTGACGATTCCCATATCCATACCGGCTTTGATGGCATGAAACAAAAATACGCTGTGAATGGCTTCTCTCACATGATCATTTCCTCTGAAGGAGAAAGAAACATTACTCACACCTCCGCTGACTTTGGCTAAAGGCATCAGTCTTTTTATTTCTCTCGTAGCTTCAATGAAATCAACAGCATAGTTGTTGTGTTCTTCTATCCCTGTAGCGATAGCAAAAATGTTTGGATCGAAAATGATATCCTGTGCAGCAAAACCGACTTTTTCTGTAAGAATTTTATATGTCCGATGACATATTTCAACCTTACGCGCTTTTGTATCTGCCTGACCTATTTCGTCAAAAGCCATTACAATAACAGAAGCACCAAAACTTTTACAAATGAAGGCCTGTTCAATAAATTTTTCTTCTCCTTCTTTCATGGAGATAGAGTTCACGATACATTTGCCCTGCACACATTTCAATCCGGCTTCAATGATTTCAAACTTACTGCTGTCAATCATGATGGGAATCTTTGCAATATCGGGTTCAGCCTGTAAAAGATTCAGAAATGTTTTCATTGCCTCTACTCCATCCAGCAAGGCGTCATCCATATTCACATCCAGGATCTGTGCACCACTTTCAACTTGCTGACGCGCAACAGACAAAGCTTCCTCATACTGACCTTCTCTGATGAGGCGTGCAAACTTTTTACTGCCGGTAACGTTGGTGCGTTCGCCAACATTTACAAAATTGGTCTCGGGTCTTATGACCAAAGGCTCTAGACCACTGAGGCGCAGGTAGGGTTGTATGTATATGGTATTCTCCATTTCTCTGAATTAAGATTTAACAACTACAGGTAATTTTCTGGGTGGATACGATTTTACTTCCTGCGCGATATGACGGATATGATCGGGTGTGGTGCCGCAACAACCACCTACAATATTTAAAAAACCTTCTTTTGCCCATTCTTCAATGATATGTGCAGTTTCATGTGGCTGTTCATCATATTCACCAAAAGCATTGGGTAACCCTGCATTGGGATAGGCAGAGGTATAGCAAATGGCAAGGGACGAAAGCTCTTCTATATGTGGTCTCATTTCTTTAGCACCTAAAGCGCAATTGAGGCCAATGCTCAATGGATTGGCATGCATCAGCGAAACATAAAATGCTTCGAGTGTTTGTCCACTTAATGTTCTTCCGCTGGCATCGGTAATGGTACCACTGATCATAATCGGCAATTCTTTTTTTCCCGACTCTCTGAAAAAATGCTTTACAGCATATATGGCTGCTTTTGCATTGAGCGTATCAAATATGGTTTCAATAAGCAGAAGGTCTACACCGCCTTCAACCAATCCTTTGATCTGTTCTGTATAAGCTTCTGCCACTTCATCGAATGTAACCGCCCTGAATCCGGGATTGTTTACGTCCGGTGAAAGTGAAAGGGTTTTGTTCAACGGACCGATGGCGCCGGCTACGAATCGGGGTTTAGAGGGATTCTTTGCGGTATATTCATCGGCTGCAATGCGTGCACATTTTGCGGAGGAGACGTTCATCTCATATGCAATTGACTGCATATCATAATCGGCCTGAGCAATAGTGGTACTGCTGAATGTATTGGTTTCAATAATATCGGCCCCGGCTTCCAGGTATTGTTTATGTATGTCAATAATCACATCAGGAAGTGTAATACTCAGCAAGTCATTATTTCCCTTAACATCTTTATGCCAGTCTTTAAACCTTTCACCCCTGTAATCTTTTTCTTCAAGCTTATGTCTTTGTATCATAGTACCCATGGCACCGTCTATGATAAGAATACGCTCGTTTAATAATGCTCTAATATCTGTCATGTTATAAAAAATTAAACATCAATCCGATTTAGCGGAGTTGCGTTTCTGAAAAAATAAACGAAGATGAAATCCGGTTAAGAAGAGAAAGGAAAGCATTTCGTTTATTAGTTCTTTAGCGCGTATAGATGTTGAAGCTGAACAATAAACAAATCTGCATCAACACTGGTTGCAAAGGTAGTTTTTATGGGGAATAATTCAAAAAATTAAAGGCGAAGTTTATCGAGGTTAGCCCACGGTTTTATTTTTTGAATGTAAAAGAAAAAAACCTGTTGAATATTGTTGAAAATAGTTGAATGTTGTTGAATCGTGTCGAAACAATCGAAGATTTAACACCAAACCCCAAACGCAGAACAAACTGTTTTGGAGAGGGGTCGGGGGTGAGGTCAAAAACACAAAAACTTCTTCAACCCCTTCAACCCTGCCACCTCCGGTGGCAGCTAATCTCTCAAACAACGCACAGAAAAACCGTTTGCCTTATCGTAGTTGAGCCTGACTATAGTGCTGTAATCGTAATCCATATATCGGTACCAGGCATTGAGAGTACCTTCCTCCGTAGAGCTCCACCAATAACCGTCGTCACCAAAGGTGTTGAATGCCCCACTGTAAGTGCGCGAGCCTCCCGGAAGCCCTGAGAAGCCAGAACTGTTTGAGCCATTGCCTCCTTCATTCCAGCCTGTTTTAGATTTCATCTTTTCACCGGCAACTTTCGCTCCTCCTAAAAAGTTGGTAAGAATAGACCATTCATCATCGCTGGGTATATGCCAGCCTTTGGGAGCAAGACCCCTGGAGTCATTCACCGCATACCAGTTATACAACTTCCCATATTTCTCTCCATTTTCAGGATCATCCTGAGAAGATCTGTTCTCATAATAACACCAGGCAGGGTTACCTTCTTCGCCGGCCTTTTTCCATTCCTCATCCGTCTTTGCTTCGGGTATTAGATCTCCATTTCTGAATTTATCTACATTCAGGTTTTCAGACATCCAGACTTGTTTGCCAATCGTTACGGTTTGGGCTTGAGATGATTGTAAAAAGTGAAAAGTAAAAAGTATAAAGAGGGCAAGCAGCTTTTTATTCATGGCAGTATTTTTTTCAAAAATAAGGTATAAGGTTGATTTGTTTATTTGTTAATGCGTTGAATATAGCCCACGGTTTTAACCGTGGGAATTGAATCGGTTTTAACCGTGGGCTAATTGTTTAGATTTTATTCAACACCTTCAACTATCTTCAACCGAATTCAACAATACAATTCGGCGAATTAAACAGAAGCTATATAATGTTCTACAGGGATTCGGTTGCTTATGCTTTTTGCCAAAGTCATTTCGTCCGCATATTCTAGCTCTCCACCAAAGGCGATACCGCGTGCTATCGTGGTAATTTTTACCTGATGATCTTTTAGCTTTTTGCCTATGTAGTAAATGGTGGTGTCTCCTTGTATATTGGGATTCAGAGCAAAAATAATCTCGTCGATCTTTTCTTCGGTTACACGTTTTATCAATGAGTCTATATTGAGCTGATCAGGACCAACGCCATCCAAAGGAGAGATAATGCCTCCCAATACATGATATACCCCGTTGAATTGCTGTGTACTTTCAATGGCAATCACATCCCGTATGTTTTCAACGACACATATAAGATCTTTTTTTCGGGAAGGATTGATGCAAATGTTGCAAACCTCTTTGTCAGAAATATTAAAACAGTGTCGGCAAAATTTAATTTCTTTTCGCATGGTCGCAATCGTTTCGCTGAAACGATTCACTTCTGCAACATCTTGTTTAATCAAATGCAGCACCATCCTGAGTGCAGTCTTTTTGCCAATTCCTGGAAGTTTAGCAAACTCATTAACCGCATTTTCAATATGCGAAGAAGAAAAAATCATGCTATAAAATTAAGTCATAACGACCAATTTAATAATTATTTGGCCACACCATTTCTCTTTCATTCTCCCAGTTGGATTTTACTGTCATTTTTTGGGGGAAACTATACACTTTTTCCGGTTGTATTTTCAAAGAATAATTACCCGGGTCCCATTTGCCGTTTTTGTTCTCATCAAATAAAATGCGGATTTCATATTCTCCGGGCGGAAATAAAGTATTATTCCATTCTCTGCCTGTCAAGTATGCCTGATGCTTGACCTGATCAGCTTCCACAAAAAATATCATTGGATTTTTGCTCAGATCTGTTTTATCAAAAATCAATAATACTGTGCCGTAATCCTCTTTCGTTTTGCATTTGAATCTAATCGTATCCGATTGAGGAAGATTATTTCCGTTTTCATCCGTCAGTGCATCGTTGGATAAGATGAGCATTAATTTTTGATCTTGTTTCCACGAATAATTAATGGAAATTTTTTCCCGACTGCTGTCTATAGAAACCTTAGCGCCCACCGGTTTGTAAAATGTATCTGTAAGGATAATTTTATCCGCATTGAAATTTTTAACAGGCATATTGAAATTCAGTTCCATTGGTTGTAAAACATCTTGTTGCTGTTGAACAAGGGTGGTGGTATACCTTAATTTTTTTTCTTTTTGTTTTTTTCCGCTTGCAGTGGGCGATCCAGTGTTGACTTGTTTTTTTTCATTATAAGCAAAAAGCAACAGAGATATGTTTTTATCAGTTGTGCTTATTTCTTTATCGATAAAGGCAAAAGCTTCAGTTCCGGAGTTGTATGTTTTACTTCCGTCTCCGTCTTTCAGTGCGTATATTTTGAATAGTGCAGCAGGAAGAAAATTAAACTTAAATTTTCCTTCACTGTTTAAACGGGTTATATAATCAGGTTTTCTTTTAACCACATCACTGTCTGAAGCGTTTTTATATAAACAAACCATTAGAGTACTGTCAATTCTTCCTGTTTCAGCCATCAGTACTTTTCCGGTCAATTCCAGAGAATCAATAAAATTTCCGGTAGAAAATGTGTACACAAGATTATTGAACACGTTGCCTTCGTTGACATCTTTAACGGCGTCTCCGAGATTAATGCTGTAAGTAGTATTTGGAAGCAGACTGTCTTTGAGGCGTATTGAAATAGTGCGAAGATTACTTTGTATCGCCGGCAGATTTTTAGGAAAAGGTGTTACCAGCAGATTCGATTGCACATTTTGCAAATCAATATATTCATCAAATAACAATACAATCTTATCCCCTTTAAAATTGACAGAGTTATTATCCGGTAAAGCTTTAATGAGCTTGGGCGCGATTGTATCTTTTGGCCCGCCGGTGGGCGCTCCGATCTGTGCGCAACCACTGCCAATGGAAATCAGCACATATTCTATCAAGAGTAACAATAAAATGCCGGCAATTGTATTCTTCATCGTGATTTTTGTAAAGCTAATTGGGGTAAAGTTACGGTAACTGTTATTAATATGGTTAGATGCAGGAGTATTGCTGTTTCTTATTTTTTATCTCTTCGTTCTTAATTCTCCCAACAATTCCCCCTCCGATTTGTTATAAATTCATGAGTAAAGTATACAGCCTTAAAACGGTCCAACAATTAAATGTCCCGATGGATATGGCCTGGGATTTTTTCAGCAGTCCAAAAAACCTACAAAAAATCACACCTGATCATTTGGGGTTTAAAATAATATCCAATCATCATGGAGACAAAATGTATGCAGGTCAAATCATTGAATACAAGGTAAAGCCTCTTTTAGGCATTCCTCTTTACTGGATGACAGAAATAACGCACGTAGAAGACAGAAAATATTTTATTGATGAACAAAGATTTGGCCCATACAGTCTATGGCATCATCAACATCATTTTATTGAAAAGAACGGAGGCGTTGAAATGACCGACATTGTTCATTATAAATTGCCTTTGGGGTTTTTAGGAGACATCGCACATGTTCTTTTCGTAAAAAAACAGCTAAAAAAAATATTTGATCACCGTTATCAGGTTGTAGAAACGCTATTCAATAAAGGATAAAATTTTTTGCTTTTATCCGGGCATTCTGGTAATGTATTTTTCAATCTGTTTTATCTGATCAACAATTTGAGGTGTAGTAGGCTTAAAACTTTTTGCCTTTCTGAAATACTCTTTGGCGGCTCTGAATTCTCTTTTGTTCATCATGATGGAACACAATTGTAAATATGCTGCTGCATTATTTTCGCTATCGGGCAATCCCGCTCGGATTGCTTGTCTAATGTATGACTCGGCCTGCTTGATGTCTCCTTTCTGCATACTCAACATACCCAGTTGAAGTTTATTAGGGCCTTCCGCCTGTTTGGTAAGGGCTCCTCCTCCAAGGGACAAACTTTTCTTCATCAACTTTTCTGCACTTTCATAGTCCTGATCTACCATGGCAAGGTTTCCTTTCAGCGTATAATAAACTGATCTTATTGGCTTAATGAGCAGTCCGGGAAATTTAATAGAATCAACTATCTTCTTCGCTTCTGCCATGTCTCCCTGCTCCATTGCGGTTTGAATCAAACGCATGGGTCCAAATAAAAAATGACCTACAATGGCAATGACTGCAAGAAGATACAATATAAATGATGGCCAGAATCCGGCTTCCCTATGTACAAAAATGGCAAGAACGAGTAATACCAATCCTATCCAAAGCCTGTATTTTATAAGCGTGTTTAGAAGTTTCATCGGCAATTAAGTATTTAAAAATTTTTGACAAGTTTCTATTTCACAGTTGAATTCCACAGCAATTAACTGCTTCTTCAAACCGATATTAATGATTAAAAAGGGTTGACAAAGATAAATACTTTGAAGCGGAATTAGAGGACTTAACTGGATGAAGGTGTTAATTTGCAGTCGGACATTTGTATGTGCCTATGTTTACCGAAAGTCCAATTTCAGCGATGATGTATTGGTCTTTTTGTTTGCTCCAACCTCGCTGTCTTCCGGCTGTATTGCTCAACGGGTTGTTGGGATCAATTTCAATAGATCTGTCCTGCATGTAATATGCCAGCGATGGACCATTGGGCCCGTCTGGAAATAAATTGGGGTTTCCGGGGGTGGCGGTAAATTTATTTGGGGCATATGTAGTACTTACGTCATCCAGATAATCCGTACTGGTGAAGCGATGGGTGACCTCAAAAGATAAATTATACTTGGCATTTATGCTATACTTAATACCGATGCCAAATGGTATACACAATGCCATAGTTCCGTATTCTTTTCTACCCAGATAACCTCCTGCCTGACCCTCTGTTCCCAACGGACGGAGATAAACTTTATCTCCCTTATAAAAATCATAGGGGTCATAGGTAAACATTCCAACACCCAGTGTGACGTATGGAGTGAAATGATCGATCGGATCATTGGGAATGAACCTGAAAAAATTAAAATCTCCCTGTATGCCCAACTCAAAAATATTGGAATGAAAACTTAGGTTTCTTTTTCGCTGATATTCGTTATTATTGTAACTGTCGCTATAGCTCAGTTGCGCATAACGACCGGCAATGCGCAGACCTACATAATTTCCATATTGCTTTCGAAAAAATAGACCTAAGGCAGAACCGGGTCTTTGAAGCCCGGTACGGGTATTCAAATCTCCAAAATAATGTGCGGCACCTGCCGTAATTCCAAATTCGCCCTGATGAATATAGCCATCTTCCTGAGCATAAATATGTACACAAGAAAAAAATACAAACGCTTTTACTAATAATATACGCTTCAATATTCAGTTTATTTACGGATGTGTAAAGATAGAATTTTGATATAGATAAATTGTAAATATCCGATTGTTATGTTTAATTAAAAGTAAATCGTACTCGTTAGAGTAACGTAAAAATGAACGTGAATATTATGCTAATTTTTTACTTGGGCAGAGACAAGCGATAGATCTGTTTCCGAACTGATACATAGAAAATCAAATAGAGCAAGATAATCAATCCAGTTCCTGTTAAAACAACCACATTACTTATGGTAGCTGGGAACTCAAAGCCATATGTAGATACAAATCCGCTGACTTGTCCCTGAAGGACGAAAAGTATAAAGAGTGCAACCGCGGCAACTACAAACAGAATAAATCCAATACTGTTGGTGTACCATTGTATAAGCTTTTTGTGTCGATACCCAAGCCTGAGCAGTGTTTCCAATTCATATTTTGACCTGGAAATGATGAGTTGCAGGTACAATAAAAAGCCAAAAAAGGCATTTACAATCATGATAATACCCAGCAACAAAACAACGGCGAGAATGGCTTGCAGCAGACTGGCAAATTTTCCACTTTTAAGTAATTCTTCATTGGTTTCGTATCCCATTGAATTGATGTATTCCTGAAACTGAACAAGTTTTTGTGGTTTTACTTCAACAATCAAGCGATAATAGTCAATGGCTTCAGATGGCCTGGAAGTGAAATTGGCATTTGCATATTTCATAAAAGAACCGGGTACAACCATTGAG
>VERM01000163.1 GCA_018882645.1 Ferruginibacter sp. | reverse complement strand
CTGGAATATTTATTAAAAGTAAATTCCTGTATTTGCGGAGATATTGTAAATGAACTGCCTTTAGCTCAGCCAACAGTTTCTCAACATTTAAAAGAACTTAAACACGCCGGAATCATTAAAGGAGAAATAGAAGGGAATTCAATCTGTTATTGCATAGATGAAAAAGCGATTCAGAAAATAATTAAATACTTTTCTAATATTTCATCGATTTTAACAAATAAAAAAAATAACTGTTGCTCATAAAATACAAACAAAATGAAGATATCGGAATTTAAAATAAGTCTGGAAAAACTTTCGCAATTAAACTTTGTTCAACCGAATGGCAATTTCGTTCCTAGACATTTTCATATTACAGAGGCGGGCTTAACTACAAAGCAATTCATCGATTGTGGCGGAACCGTCAGATTAGAGAAAAATATCAGCTTTCAGATATGGGTTGCCAACGATTTTGAACATCGACTTGAAGTTGAAAAATTCAGAAAGATTATCGACTTGTCAACACCACTTTTCGGCAATGAAGATTTGGAGGTGGAAGTGGAATATCAGTCTGAAACAATCAGTCGATATGCAATAGATTTCAATGGGCATCATTTTGTAATGGTCCCCAAACAAACCGATTGTCTTGCAAAAGATCATTGCGGAATTCCAAATGAAAAATTAAAAGTAAACCTGTCAGAAATTAAAACACAAAACTCCTGTAAGCCCGGCCAAGGTTGCTGCTGATTCACTTTTATGAAAAAATATGTAGCTGAAATAGTAGGGACATTTGCACTGGTATTTTGCGGAACAGGCGCAATAATTATCAACCAACAAACAAACGGTGCAATCACACATATTGGCATTGCAATAACATTTGGACTTATTGTAATGGCGATGATTTACACATTAGGAAATATATCAGGAGCACATCTAAACCCTGCTGTAACAATTGCATTTACATTAGCAGGAAAATTTGAAATCAAACAAGTTCTACCATATATCGTCAGTCAATTGATAGGTGCATTTTTAGCAAGTATTGTTCTTAAATATTTATTCCCATCGAATGAATTATTAGGATCAACTCTTCCATCAGGAAGTCCTCTTCAATCATTTATTTTAGAGATAATTCTCACTTTTTTTCTAATGCTTGTTATTATTAACGTGGCAACAGGCAGTAAGGAGCAAGTAATGTTTGCAGGGCTTGTTATTGGCTCCACTGTGACATTAGAAGCAATGTTTGCCGGTCCAATTTGCGGAGCAAGTATGAATCCTGCAAGGTCGTTAGCGCCGGCGATTGTAAGCGGACACACAGCTCATTTGTGGATTTACATTTTGGCAACAACACTGGGAGCAGCACTGGCCATTCCGACATGGAAACTTTTAAACAAAAAAGAAACAGATGAATAATCAAATTTTAGAAACCATTTCCATCTTATCTCAAAATATAACTGAAGAACGAATAGAAGTACTGCAGCCATTAGTGAATTATATTCAGTCTAAAAAACAACAAAACGAAACTATCAGATTGAATTTCATTTGTACCCACAACTCCCGAAGAAGCCATTTGTCTCAAATTTGGGCACAAACGATGGCGCATCATTTTGGAATCAAAGATGTGTTTTGTTATTCAGGAGGAACAGAAGCCACGGCCATGTTTCCAAAAGTTGCAGAAACACTCATCAATCAGGGATTTCATGTGCAAAAGCTATCTGAAAATACAAATCCTGTTTATGCAGTAAAATATGACCAAATTGAAGCGCCAGTTATTTGTTTCTCGAAAGAATACAGCAACGATTTTAATCCTAAAAGAAAATTTGGGGCCATCATGACTTGTGACAATGCAGATGAGGGCTGTCCAATTGTATTTGGAGCAGAAGCAAGGTTTCCTATAAAATATAATGACCCAAAAATATTTGACGCTACTGAACAGCAGACTGAAAAATACGCAGAACGGAGTCTGGAAATTGCCGGTGAAATGTTTTGGGTTTTTAAATCAATAACGAAGTGATTTTTTTGAACAGCAGAATTTTATCTGCATACTCTTTCCCAGGTAACGTTAGGGTGATTGGTCAAAAGTAGGTGTTGGTATTCTGAGAGGGGGAGAAATGACGCCGCCTTGTGTTTTCAACTTCAAGATTGAGAGTCCAAGTTGATCAATTTTACGCCTTTAATAGGTAAGGGAATCAGTGCAGCCTTATTGGACAAAGATTATTTTAATCAGGTGTCTATAGATAATGGAGGAAGATTGGAGTGGCCCAATGGAATGGATTTTGTCCGAATTTTTTAAAAGAGTATACTCCAAATTTTGCTCTTTCAAACTGTAAAAATCAGAAAATCTATTACCACTCGGTTAGATAATTTTTTCTCTAAGAGTACAAAAAGTCAGAGCGAAAATGAGAGCGAGAGCAATCATTGAGTTCTGACTTTTTTCTTCATTCTCGTTCTGTTTCTCGCTCTATTCAGATGAGTTTACGTTCTCTCTGCCGCCGTTTTTAGTTATGATTTCTTTACTCCTTATATAGTGTTCCTTATTTTTACTTCATCATTATTCATTTGCGCCGGTCTTTCCGCCGCCGCCTTGTGTTTGACCTCACCCCCGCCCCCTCTCCCAAGTGAGAGGGGAGAAGTGATGCCTTGTGTTTTTTCAAGCGGCGATTGTATTTCGGTTGAAGGCGTTGAAGAAAATCATCATCTGCATTAGCGCTGGTCTGTGACCGGTGCAAAAATTGTTAGCCCACGGTTTAAACCGTGGGCTAACAATAAGCCGTGGGCTATATTCAACACATCAACAAATAAACAAATCAACATAATGCCATTTTTTTAAAAAAGATACTGCGCTGAAAAGTTTCCAAATGACTCCATTATTTATCTTTTTTCTTAAAAACAACTGTTATACCAAGTATGAAAACAAATATACCTCCTATTGAAAAAATTACCGGTAATACCCACTTGCCTCCTAACTTATATCCTAAAATTTCCCACCAGTTGGATGAAGTGATTTTATCAGTTTTGCCGGAAGCTTCATATTCTGAAAAATGAATAAAAAGCCAGTAAGCCAATAATTGCATAATGATACCCAAAAAAATATCTTTCCAAGGGTTACTTTTTTCTATTTCATTTTTTTGTTCTTCGGGTTTATTTTCAGACATCTTTAAAGTTTTATAATAAAAATGATTATATATGAAAAATATAATTTTCCTACATAAAAATAGTAAAAAAATAAAGTGGGAAAAGTTAAATATATTCGCCAATAGTATAAAAAATTAAAATGATATATATAATGAGCATATTGAAAACCTAATCTGGTTAGCGATTGTTGATGGTGAAATAACCGAAACGGAAAAAACCCTTACTTCTTCGAAAAGCATCTGAAGCAGAAATTGATCTTGAAGAGTTTAATATGGTTCTTGAGGCTCGACTTTTTGAGCTCTTATAACTTCCCTCCCCCTGAAACAACTGATTATATTGTGATCCGGGGGTCCCCATGCCGCCGTTTTTAGTTATGATTTCTTTACTCCTTATATAGTGTTCAATAACTGTTAGCCCACGGTTTAAACCGTGGGCTAACAATAAACAAGATTACTAGAGAGTTTGATAAATTGAATATTAATAATAAAAACGGAATAAATAATCAAAAATCATAGATACCAAAAGCCTTGTCTATACTGTCAAAAATGGTTGGCTAAGCGAAGTGAAATTGAACGGAGTTGAGGTGATATGGGAGCTATCGCCCATGGTGAATAAAATTTGCTTTGAAAAATTATTATTATTTTTATAAAGAAAAAAACTAATAATCATGAAAGTAGCATTCACCATTTTAGGAGTTCTATTTTTTTTCATAACTGGCATGGCCCAGAATGTGGGCATCGGCACCAACACCCCCGTCGCTAAATTGGAAGTAGCGGGCGGGGTAAAAATATCTGATTCTATCAATATTGGTGGGCAGGTGCGAATAATGAGTGGCATCCCTGGTGTCGGCAAGGTACTTACTTCCGATGCATCGGGTTTGGCAAGTTGGACAACACAAACAACAGCATCTGTGCCTGATGCACTGCCTACTATCCAGATTGGCACACAGAAATGGATGAGTAAAAACCTCGATGTAGCCTTTTACCGAAACGGCGACCCCATACCGCAGGTAACCGACCCAACTGCATGGGCTAGCTTAACAACGGGCGCCTGGTGTTATTATAATAATGATCCCATTCAAGGAAACAAGTATGGAAAACTATATAATTGGTATGCTGTAAATGATCCAAGAGGACTAGCACCTCAGGGTTGGCATATCCCAACTGATGCAGAGTGGACAATGCTGGCGACTACTTTAGGTGGTGCATCATTAGCCGGAGGGAAAATGAAGGAGCCTGGAACACTTAATTGGACAACTCCTAATACCGGAGCTGATAATAGCAGTGGCTTTGCAGGTCTTCCGGGTGGTTACCGCTACGACGCTGGAACATTCTACAACATTGGTAGCTTTGGAGGCTGGTGGAGTTCTACGGAGAGCAGTACTGTCAGGGCCTGGTGCCGCAGTCTGGATTACGGTTACGGCGATGTCTACAGGAGCAC
>VERM01000162.1 GCA_018882645.1 Ferruginibacter sp. | reverse complement strand
GTAACAGAATTTATCCGGAAGACAACGGCGTTTTCAAATCTATGAATATCAGGCCGAAAATTTTGGATGTCATTTACAAATCTTTAAACTGAATAATCATTTCTCCGAATGATTCTCAGGAAGTGTATCATATTCTCCCTTGAAAGAATAGTATCCAAAAATTCCAAAACCGACTGTGATTGGGGTAAATAAACCAATAATGACAATCCAGGGAACAGGCTTATGGATATCTTTGCTTCCTCCTTTAGAAATAAACTCATAGGATAGATAAATCAGACAAAAAAGAATTACCGGAGCCAAAATCATAACTATCAATCCAAATATTTTCTTTACAATTCTCATGGTTTCATATTAAAGATTGATCAATGATTTTTCCCTGATTGATTTTTTAGATACAAAATTCCAATAATTGCAGAAAGTAATGCCACAGCTATTGGATACCAAAGGCCAACCAAAGGATCACTTTCAAAAGAAACCGACAATAACGTTGAGATAAAAGGAACCAGACCGCCAAAAACACCATTACCGATATGATAGGGAAGGCTCATTGAAGTATATCTGATTTGAGTGGGAAATAATTCAACCAAAAAAGCAGCTATGGGTCCGTAAACCATTGTAACAAACACAATCATAATCCAAACCAGCAAGATGAACTTCCACTTTAAATCAGCTGGAATAATTTTGTTTGAAATCACTGGTTTGGAATCTTTTACCAGACTGGCCTGAAATCCATTTTGATAATTGAGGAGGGTATCTGAACGGGTTATATTTACTTTCTTACCGTCAACCAATTGCCATTGAGTTTGAGAAGTGGTGACTACTCTGTTTGTCAAGGAAATTGTATCAGTTTTGATACTTATGCTGTTAATTACTGTGGCTTGTGATTGCAATACAGAAATATCCTTCTCGATTTGTGTATCCTCAATAAAAACATTAAATATCGGTCTGAAAAACAATGCACCGAGTAACATGCCTGCGATCATAATCCATTTTCTTCCAATTCTATCACTGAGTGCTCCAAAAAAAATATAAAATGGGGTTCCAAAAGCTATAGCCCACAAGAGTATTTCTCTGCTTTGCATAAAATCAAGCTTAGCAGTATTTTCTAAAAACGATTGGGCATAAAATTGAGCCGTATACCAGATAACTCCTTGTCCCATGACAGCTCCGAATAGTGCAAGCAGTACCATTTTAAAATTGTCTTTCTTGCCGAAACTTTCTTTTATAGGATTTTTGGAAATTTTGCCATCATGTTTTAGTTGAGTAAACAAAGGAGACTCTGACATCTTTAGTCGAATGTAAACAGAAACGACTACCAGGAAAATTGAAATCCAAAAAGGATAGCGCCATCCTCCCCATTCAGCATTGAATGCAGCTTCGCTCATGGAAGATTTAACGGCCATAATAATACCCAACGAAATAAACAATCCCAGTGTTGCGGTAGTTTGTATCCAGCTGGTATAAAAGCCTCTTTTATTTTTCGGGCTGTGTTCGGCCACATAAGTTGCTGCGCCTCCATATTCTCCTCCCAAAGCAAGTCCTTGTAGCAATCTGAGCAGCAATACCAAAATTGGGGCAAGAAGTCCGATGGATTTATATCCTGGAATCAAGCCGATCAGAAAGGTTGATCCTCCCATCAGAATTAACGTTAGTAAAAAAGTGGATTTTCTACCAATCAGATCTCCCAATCTTCCAAAAAACAAAGCACCAAAAGGTCTGACGAGAAAACCTGCTGCGAATATGGCTAGTGTGCTTAATAAGGCCGTGGTCTCGTCCCCTTCAGGAAAAAACTGAGCAGAAATGGACTTTGCGAGCATGCCGAATATGTAAAAATCATACCACTCAATCAGTGTACCCAGAGATGAGGTAAAGATAATTCCTCTCAAAGTGCTGACTTTACTCATTGTTTAAAGTGTTTACCTAATGAAAATACGAATAAATAAATCAACTTTGATACAGATTGAAAATAAGACATAAAAAACTAAATTAGCATAAAATAAAACCGATTATAAAACCATCTACAATGCCTTATCCTTATCAAATCACCACACCGGGAGCATATCAGGACGCTTACCAAAAAAGCATCGATACTCCGGAAAAGTTCTGGGGTGAGATTGCAGAAAATTTTCGTTGGCAAAAAAAATGGAATGAGGTGTTGCAATGGAATTTTAAAGAGCCTAGGATAGAGTGGTTCAGGGGTGCGAAGTTAAACATCACTGAAAACTGTCTTGACCGATGGGTAGAAAAACAACCTGATACTCCAGCGATTATCTGGGAGCCCAATGATCCGGCAGAAGCATCCAGGACACTCACATACATAGAGCTTTATGAAAAAGTTTGTCAGTTTGCACAGGTTTTAAGAGACAACGGAGCGAAGCGGGGTGACCGGATTTGTATTTATATGCCTATGGTTCCGGAGCTTGCCATAGCGATACTGGCATGCGCCAGAATCGGAGCCATACATTCTGTAGTTTTTGGTGGGTTTTCCTCACAAAGCATTGCCGACAGAATTAAGGATGCTCAATGCAACATTGTAGTTACGGCCGATGGTGGATTCAGGGGGAATAAAACCATCCCTTTAAAAGAAATTGTTGACGATGCGCTTGCCACATGCCCTTCTGTAAAAAAAGTAATTGTGCTAACTCGTACAGGCATTCCCGTTAGTATGATGAAGGATAGAGATATCTGGTGGGAAGATGAAATCGAAAAAATAGAGAAAAAAGGCATAAACGAATTCGAGCCTGAAATCATGGATGCAGAGGACATGCTGTTTATCCTTTACACTTCCGGGAGTACGGGAAAGCCCAAAGGAGTTGTGCATACCTGCGCGGGTTATATGGTTTGGACACATTATACCTTTGTAAATGTTTTTCAATATCAGCCCGGTGATATTCATTTTTGTACTGCCGATATCGGCTGGATAACAGGTCACAGCTATATTGTTTATGGCCCATTGAGTGCCGGCGCTACCAGCCTGATGTTTGAAGGCGTTCCTACCTGGCCCGATGCAGGAAGATTTTGGGACATTGTAAATAAACACAAAGTAAATATTTTATACACTGCCCCAACAGCCATTCGCAGTCTCATGGGATTTGGAACCAAACCTATTGAGGGGAAAAATCTGCAATCCATAAAAGTATTGGGAACCGTAGGTGAGCCCATCAATGAAGAAGCCTGGCATTGGTATGATGAATATATTGGCAAAAAAAAATGTCCTATAGTAGATACCTGGTGGCAAACTGAAACCGGAGGAATATTGATTTCAAATCTTGCGGGAGTAACGAAGTCGAAGCCTACTTATGCTACTCTCCCATTGCCTGGAGTTCAGCCGGTTTTGGTGGATGAAAAAGGAAATATCATTGAAGGAAACGGCGTGAGCGGTAATCTTTGCATTCGCTTCCCATGGCCCGGCATGCTGCGTACTACTTATGGTGATCATGAAAGATGCCGGACAACCTATTTTTCTACATATGAAAATTTATATTTTACAGGAGACGGATGCCTGCGTGATGAAGAAGGCAAATATCGTATAACCGGAAGAGTTGACGATGTATTGAATGTGAGCGGACACAGGATTGGTACTGCCGAACTGGAAAATGCCATCAACATGCATACCGGCGTTGTGGAAAGCGCTATAGTTGGCTATCCGCACGACATAAAGGGACAAGGCATATATGCCTTTGTAATTTTCAACGCCATTCATACAGACGAAAACCATACCCGACAGGATATCAATCAAACCGTGACAAAAATAATTGGAGCCATTGCCAAACCGGATAAAATACAATTCGTAAGCGGGTTACCAAAAACCCGAAGCGGTAAGATCATGCGACGCATACTGAGAAAAATTGCAGAGGGCGAACTGCAAAACCTTGGCGATACCACTACCCTTCTCGATCCGCTGGTTGTAGATGAAATTATCAGCAACAGATTGTAAATTTGCGAACATAAAATCAATGAATGACCGACCCACGAAAAATTTCCATATCGGATTATAATTATCATTTGCCCAATGATAAAATCGCACTCTTTCCTTTAGAAAAAAGAGACGCTTCAAAAGTTCTGATTTATAAAAACGGAAATCTTGATGAAACTGTTTTCAGCAGGATACATGAGCATATTCCTGAAGGCAGCACGCTCGTTTTCAATAACACAAAAGTAATTAATGCTCGTTTGAGATTTGTCAAAGCTACAGGATCCATAATCGAAATATTTTGTCTTGAACCATATGGCGAAATGAATGAATACAGTTCAGCAATGAACAGAGAAGGGCAGGCTGAATGGAAATGTTTTATTGGAGGAGCTGCCAAATGGAAAGAAGAGTACCTTGAGAGAAAATTCACAATAAATAGTGATACGGTGCTTCTTCGTGCCCGTATCATCCAAAAAACTTCAGATGCCTATGTGGTTGCTTTCAGCTGGAATCCTGCTGATATCAGTTTTGCAGAGATTTTAGAAACTGCAGGCGATGTTCCGCTGCCGCCCTATATTAAACGGGAAGCAGAGGAGGAAGATAATGTTCGTTATCAGACGATTTATGCAAAGGAGCAGGGA
>VERM01000161.1 GCA_018882645.1 Ferruginibacter sp. | reverse complement strand
AAACGGAGGAGTATTGGGGCAATGTAAATCCCGTTGGTCCCAGAGGCGTATATGATGAGGCAAAAAGATTTCAGGAGGCCATCACCATGGCTTATCATACTTTCCATCAGCTGGAAACAAGAATTGTTCGCATATTCAACACATACGGTCCCAGGATGAGATTGAATGACGGCCGGGCATTGCCTGCATTCATTGGTCAGGCTTTGCGGGGTGAAGATTTGACAGTGTTTGGTGATGGAAGTCAAACAAGAAGTTTCTGTTATGTGGATGATTTGGTTGAAGGTATTTATCGTTTGTTGATGAGTGATTATGTTCATCCTGTCAACATCGGAAATCCGGATGAAATCACGCTTAAAGATTTTGCTGAAGAAATTATTAAACTCACCGGAACAACACAAAAAATCGCATACAAACCTTTGCCTAAAGATGATCCCAAGCAAAGAAGACCGGATATCTCAAAGGCTAAAGAGTTGCTGGATTGGTCTCCGAAAGTGAGCAGAACTGAAGGATTGAAAATAACCTATGAATATTTTAAAACCCTTTCTCCCGAAGAGTTGATGAAACAGCCCAAGGAGTTTGTTTCTATTAAATAAAAACTGTCACGATAAAAATTGTTTAATGATTTATCAAGACTTACTGGATAAGAAAAAAACACTCGCTGTCATTGGACTGGGTTATGTGGGTTTACCCATTGCATTGGAGTTTGCCAAAAAAATCAAAGTGATTGGTTTTGATATCAATCAAAAGAGAGTAGAAATGATGCGCAATGGTATCGATCCCAGCAATGAACTGGAGTCCTCGGCATTTTCGAATTGTGATATCGAATTTACCAGTGATTTGGATGTGCTTCGTAAAGCTAATTTTTTCATTGTTGCAGTACCAACTCCTGTTGATGAGAATAACATTCCTGATTTGATACCTGTTCAGCGTGCCAGTGAAACGATTGGAAAAGTAATCAAGAAAGCCGATTATGTGGTGTATGAAAGCACTGTTTATCCGGGTTGTACGGAGGAAGACTGTGTTCCCATTATTGAAAAGTTTTCAGGGTTGAAGATGGCGCAGGATTATAAAATCGGGTATTCACCTGAAAGAATTAATCCCGGCGATAAGGAGCATACCATAACGAGCATTGTTAAGGTAGTAAGCGGTTGTTGTGATGAAAGTCTGGATACGATAGCTAAAGTATATGAACTGGTTGTTAAAGCCGGTGTTCACAGGGCTTCGTCTATTAAAGTAGCTGAAGCAGCGAAAATTATTGAAAACACACAACGCGATTTAAACATCGCCTTGATGAATGAACTGTCTATCATTTTTGACAAAATGAATATCAACACATTCGAGGTGTTGGAAGCAGCAGGAACAAAATGGAACTTTTTGAAATTCCAGCCGGGGCTTGTGGGGGGGCATTGTATCGGAGTAGATCCATATTACCTCACCTATAAGTCAAAAAAACTCGGATACGATAGTCAGGTCATTTTGGCCGGCCGCACTATCAATGACGGCATGGCGGAATATGTTGCCAAAAAAGTATTGCAACACATCATTTTGCACAATGGCAATGTGAAAGACAGTAAGGTATTGGTAATGGGTGCTACTTTTAAAGAAAATGTAAGTGATATCCGAAATAGTAAAATAACCGATGTGGTTAAAGAGCTTAAAGCATTTTCTTTGAATGTAGATGTGGTTGATCCTTATGCAGATACCAAAGAACTAGAACATGAATATGGTTTTGGTTTGACGGATAATCCTGCTAAAGATTATGAAGCTGTTATCATTACGGTTCCTCATGACGAGTATAAAAAACTTGATGATAGCTATTTCTCATCAATCACCGTAAACAATGCCTTGGTTGCTGATTTGAAAGGAATGTATCGTAGTAAAATTAAAAACAGACATTATTGGAGTTTATAACTTCTCTCAATTCATATATCATTTATTCGATTTTTTTTAAAAAACCATTTAATTTGTTTCTATGCCTTTTATCCAAACTGATTTTCCGGGGTTAAAAATTTTTGAACCAAAGGTCTTTCAGGACAGCCGGGGATATTTTTATGAAAGTTACAACCAGCAAACATGTGCATCAGACGGGGTCAATACCATTTTTATTCAGGACAACCAGTCCCAGTCTTCATATGGTGTCATAAGAGGATTGCATTATCAGCTGAATCCTTTTGCGCAAACAAAATTCATTCGTGCGCTCAGCGGAACTATTCTCGATGTGGTGGTAGATATCAGAAAAGGATCACCTACATTTGGCAAGTACTTTTCTATTGAACTTTCTGCTGAAAATAAATTACAATTGTATATTCCTCATGGATTTGCACATGGCTTTTCTGTGCTGAGTGAAAAAGCAGAAGTGTTTTATAAATGCGATGCCTTTTACAATAAAGAAAGTGAAGCAGGTATTTTATTCAATGATCCTGATTTGAACATAGACTGGAGAATACCTGCCGATAAACAAATCGTTTCTGATAAAGATCTTCTTCAATCCTCCTTCTCAACCTGTAAAAACAACTTCGAATTTTGAAAAATATAAAAAATATACTCGTTACCGGCGCAAATGGTCAGCTGGGCAATGAATGCAGGGTTTTAGCCGATGCACATCCTGAATATCATTTTGTGTTTGTTGACAGAGAAGATTTTTCCATTGCAGACAAGTCTGCAGTAGATGCTTTGTTCGGTATTCATCAATTTGATGCCTGTATCAATTGTGCTGCATATACCGCTGTTGATTTGGCAGAAAAGGAAAAAGAGACCGCTTACCAAACCAATGCAGAGGCTGTGGGTTATTTGGCGAATGCTTGTAAACAACATAATGCGCTATTCATACACATTTCTACCGATTATGTTTTTGACGGATCCAATCCCGATGGTTATGACGTAGATGATGCTACTGCTCCTCTGAATGTATATGGTGAATCTAAATTGGCCGGAGAGATTCTGGCTTTGGAAAAAAATACAGATAGTATTGTTATCCGAACGGCATGGGTGTACAGCAGTTTTGGTAACAATTTTGTGAAGACCATGATGCGGTTGATGAAGGAGCGCGAATCCATCGGTGTAGTGGATGATCAGATTGGCAGCCCCACCTATGCCGCTGATCTGGCAAAAACTATTTTCACGATTCTTTCCGTTGAACCAAAACTACCCGGAGGTATTTATCATTATTCCAATGAAGGAGTGATTTCATGGTATGATTTCGCTCTGGCGATTAATGAAATTGGCGGGTATGCTTCTTGTAAAGTAAATCCGATACCTTCATCGGCTTATCCAGTTCCGGCAAAGCGACCCCAATATTCAATTCTGAAAAAAGATAAAATAAAGGCTGCACTTGGCAAACCGATTCCCCATTGGCGTGATAGTTTAGAAAAATGCATGCAACTCCTTCACTAAATATTAACCGATTGTTTTCTTATTTGTTGCATGAATTTATTTGCTCTTAAAAACCGTATAGTTGTAACCTGCAGCAACCGTTTGTCTCTTTACCTGGAAAGGGAAATCAGGGAGCTGGGATTAATTCCTGTTCGTGTTTTTAAAACGGGTGTAGAATTGAAAGGTACTTTGTTTGATTGCATTAAACTGAATCTTGAACTGCGTTGCGCCAGTCAGGTTCTTTTTTCTTTGAATGAATTCAGGGCAAATAATGCTGGGGAACTGTATGATTTTCTAGTGAAAATGGAGTGGGAGAAAATCATTCCAGCTGATGGATACTTTTCCATTACCAGTAATGTGAGTAACGAAACCATCACCAACAATCTGTTTGCCAATGTGAAAGTTAAAGATGCTATTGCAGATCGATTCAGAGAAAAATCGGGTAGCAGGCCGGATTCTGGAGCGGATTTAACAGGTGCTGTCATCCATTTATACTGGAAGGAAAATAATGCCGAGATTTTTCTCGACACCAGCGGAGAGACTTTATCCAAGCATGGGTACAGAAAAATTCCCGGAAAGGCACCTATGCTGGAATCTTTGGCAGCCTCAACATTACTGTCCAGCAATTGGAATCGACGAAGTTCGTTTATCAACCCCATGTGCGGCTCCGGAACTTTGGCCATAGAGGCCGCATTAATGGCCACCAACAGAAAGCCGGGATTGTATCGGGATAATTATTCTTTCATGCATGTATGCGGATATGATGAATCGTTTTATAAACAAATGTATCGGCAATTAGAAAGCCAGATTACTGAGGTGAAAAACATATCCATCATTGCATCAGATATCAGCGATGATGCAGTGAATGTATCTAAAATAAATTCGGGTATTGCAGGAGTAGAGGATATGATAAAATTTGAATTGTGTGATTATACCCAAACAACCATTCCCCAGGAAAACAAAGGTGTTGTTTTTTTTAATCCTGAATATGGCGATAGGCTTGGGGAGGAGCAGGCATTGATCGAGACCTATGCCGGTATAGGTGATTTCTTTAAAAAAGGCATAATGCTCAAAAATAGTTGGTAAAATCCACTGTAACTCAATACGGTAAAGGGTTTGATAAAAGTTTAGTGAAAACGGTTTCACTAAACTTTTTTTGTAGATGAAAAATCTAAAAAAAAGCGT
>VERM01000160.1 GCA_018882645.1 Ferruginibacter sp. | reverse complement strand
CAGCTGTGGTGATCGCTAATCGGATCAACGCTTATTGCAATCATTTTTACATTTCTTTTTTCAAACTCGGGTTTCAGTTTTGAAGCAGAACCCAATTCGGTAGTACAAACCGGAGTATAATCGGCCGGATGAGAAAAGAGGATTGCCCATGAATCCCCTATCCACTCATGAAAACTGATGGTGCCCTGGGTTGTTTCTGCCGTAAAATCAGGAGCTGTGTCTCCTAAGCGTAATGCTGCCATATTGATATTTTTAAAATGGAATAATATATTTATAAATCTGGTGCAAAGTAAAGAATAAAAATTTAGTCCACCAAACAAATAGACTTAAAACTGATATCTATCTGAAAATTAATAGAATTTTATTTGTTTGTCATAGTAAATATTCTTAATAATTGACGCTGCATTCGGATTCGAACCGAAGTATGGGAGTTTTGTAAACCCCAGCTTATCCTCTCAGCCATGCAGCTATATTCATTTTATAAAATGGGTACGTTTAAAATAAAATTACTGCCATAATAAGCGTGATGATGACGTTAAATAACTGTGCAACCAAAAATGCATAGAGCGGTTTTCTGTTTTGGGCTGTGAACAAATCAGAAAAATTCGTCTCCAGGCCAATGCTTGTAAACGCCAATACAAACCAGAGCGTTTGTATGCTTTTCAAATTGTCTTTTACGCCGGTAATGATTTGGGGATCTAGCACAAAAGAAAAAATTACTGATGCCGCTATGAAGCCAAGCACAAATTTTGGAAAGCGATTCCAAATCACTTGCAGCGTGGGTTTTTCCTCCACCCCTTCAATTTCAGACTTTTTGGTGTAAGTCCAGTAAACTGAAATCAAAAAAGCGGCTATTCCCAATAATACATTTTGAGAAAACTTGACAATGGTACTGATTTTTAGTGCCTCCTCGCCTACCAGCGTTCCGGCTGCTACCACTGCGCCGGATGTGTCTATTGACCCTCCCAGCCAGGCGCCTGTTTCGGCCTGGGATAATCCTATCAGCTTTGAAATGTACGGCATGCCAATCATCATAGGTATGGCCACAATCAGCACGAGAGAAATTACATAAGACAGTTTTTTATTATCTCCCTTTATGGCCCCTGAGGTAGCAATCGCTGCGGAAACACCACAAATTGAAACAGCACTTGACAGCATCAGGGCAAGTTCTTTGTCGATTTTTAATTTCCGGCAGACCCAGAATGAAAAATACCAGACAGAAATTACCACCACCAGCGACTGAACAATTCCGTACAGTCCGGCTTTCAGGATATCTGAAAAAATGATGGATGTTCCCAACAATACCAGTCCGATCTTTACAAATACTTCAGCAGATAACAGTTGACGGAACCATTGTGGAAGCCTGAAAACATTTCCGATAATAAGACCAATGGAGAGACTGAAAATGACTGCTTCCAAATTAACTGCTTTGATTTGTTTGTTGCCGGCGATGATGATTGCAGTAATTGAAATCAGCCAGATAAAAGTAAACTGTAATAAAAATGGAAGAACCTTTTTCCCGGATAAATAGGCTGCGATGACTCCGGAAATCGCAACCCATAAAAACTGGTAAAAGATTTTTTGTAAATTTTCGACCGAGCATATTTTGGATTGAAAATCAGCCAAATTATTCCAGTTAAAAACCGGAACAGGTGAAATAAAGCCATTGATAAAAAAAATAATGATGGCTGATGCAATTAAAACGACCAGCCAGTCTTCATGTATCTGTATTTTCCGGTTGATTTTTGTCATGAATCTATTTTTAATAAAAATTTTTGACTTGTTTTTTTATTGCGAGACAAACTCTTTCACACAACGGAATCCAAGATTATTGGCAGCACTGCCTGTTTCTCCTTTGCCCCTGCTGCCTGCCTTGTACCGTATGCAATATTCATCGCTGCATAAAAAAGACCCTCCTCTCTGTACGTGTTTTTCTATACCAGGCTCTTCAGAATCATAACTCGTTTCGGGTCCTCTTGGATTTTTTGAAACGCTTACTGAATAATAATCAGGCCGGTAAAAATCGCTGCACCATTCCCAAACATTACCATCCATATCATATAATCCAAAGGCATTGGGAGGAAAACTTTTCACCGGTGCCGTGGTGACATAACCATCTTCAGCATTATTAAGATCCGGGAAATGTCCCTGAAAAATATTAGCAGGCCATTTTCCGCACGGCTTTAATTCCTTTCCCCAATAATACTTTTCAAAATTGTTACCTGCCCTTGCAGCATACTCCCACTCCGCTTCTGTGGGCAACCGCTTCCCTGCCCATTTAGCATAAGCCGCTGCATCTTCATAACTGACATGCACAACCGGTTCATTTTCTTTACCGGCAATGGAACTGTTGGGGCCAAAAGGATGGCGCCAGTCGGCTCCAGGAACATATTGCCACCACTGAAGATAATTATCCAGCTGAACGGGTTGTTTAGGTGCAATAAAAACGGCAGAGCCCGGCAATAGTTTTTCTTCGGACACACCCGGATAATCCTCTTTCTTCAATGGATGTTCAGAAACGGTGATGTAGCCTGTTGCTTTTACAAATTCAGCAAACTGTGCATTGGTCACTTCATGTTCATCCATCCAGAAACTATTCACTTCTACTTGATGCAATGGCTTACTGTCTTCAAAATCATTGGAACCCATTGTAAATACTCCACCTTTTATTAAAACCATCTCATTTTGGGAAGATTTTTCAGCGGCAACTTCATTTAAAGATGCCTGTTGAATAGCAGATCTTCTTGAAGGGGCCTTACAGGATTTTTCACAGGTGGAACTTTTATTTTTCTGCACTGTTTGCGCCTGTACAATATTTAAAGAAAAGAACATGAAAACAAATAAAATCATTGCTGTTCTGCTCATGGTTGTTTTCATTTCAATACTATTTAGGTTGCTCAAAATGTTATGATCATTGTTTTTTAGGAGATGCGCCCGGGATAAATTCATTGCCCAATTTAAACTTACTGTATTCTATCACTCCCGTTTTGTCTGCCCATTCAAAATACTTTACAGAAAGCTGATTGACAATTTCGGGATATTCCTCTGCTAAATTTTTCGTTTCTCCTCTGTCAACATCTAAATTATATAATTCCCAGATGTAGGAGGGATAAGTTGAAACAATCTTCCATTTACCGGCTCTTACTGCTCTGTTTCCCGCTCTTTCCCAAAAGATAGGCTCCTCTCTTTTGACCTCAGCATCGTTGTTAAAAAAAACGGGGACTAAACTTTTACCAACCGGTATATTGGTTTTGACACCATTGTGAATAGCCGGATATTTTACAGACGCGATTTCATAAAATGTCGGAGCCAGATCAATCAAATGAGCCACTCCTTTATCAATTCTGCCTGACTGAATTTTTTTAGGATAATAAGCAATGAATGGAGAGCTGAAACCTCCTTCATGGAAATTATTTTTGTATTGTCTGAGTGGCGTATTCGATAAATAGGCCCAATTCTGTTCCTGATAATCAAAGGAGCCTGCCGTACCTACAGTACCGATATTTTTTACAAGACCTCTGTTTAAAGGATTATAGCTATTGAAGCCTCCCTGTGCGCCATTGTCAGAAATAAAAATGATTAAAGTATTCTCATCCTTTTTCAGCTCTTGTAATTTATTGACAACTTTACCTACGTTTTGATCCATATTGTCAATCATAGCAGCATATACTTCCATTTTTGCTTTCCAGAACTGTTGTTCATCATAAGTTAATTTATCCCATTCTGGAACCTCCGTATCCCGTAATGCAATGGACTGATCTTTACTCAAAATACCTCCGGATAACTGACGCTCGATTCTTTTTTTTCTGAGTACATCCCAGCCCTCATCGTAACGACCCTTGTATTTTGCAATGTCTTCCGGCTTCGCCTGCAAAGGCCAGTGTGGCGCCGTGAAGGCCAGATAAAGAAAAAACGGTTTGTTTTCCTTCTGCTGTTCGTCTAAAAACCTGACAGCATGATTTCCGATTTCATCGGTAAAGTAATAGGAATTATCTGCCGGGAACAAACGGGTGTTGTCTTCCAGTAAGGTAACCGGATAAGGTGTTTTACCAAATGGCAGCGGCTGTACATCGAAGTAGTTGGCTGCTCCTTTTGTGATACCGTAAAATTTATCAAACCCTCTTTGTTTAGGCCAATAAAGACTGTCGCCTCCCACATGCCATTTACCGGACATGAGTGTGCTATATCCTCCGGATTTTAAAACCTCCGCAAGAGTGAGCGATTCTTTGTTCAAAAATCCCTGGTATGCCGGAAGTCCGAGGTTAACGTCAAAATAGCCAACCCCTGCTTTATGCGGATATTGACCCGTTAGCAGTGAAGCCCTTGTAGGTGCGCAGATGGAATTATTGTAAAACTCACTTAATCGCAATCCGCCAAATGCAAGTTTATCCAAATTCGGTGTGTTTATTTCAGATCCAAATGCTCCTATGTCTGAATAACCAAGATCATCCACCATTATTAGGACAATATTTGGTCTCGTATCTTTTTTTTGCGCAGAGAGATGTAAACTAAACATCAAAACCGTTATCAGTAAATTATATTTTTTTGATAAATGCAACAT
>VERM01000159.1 GCA_018882645.1 Ferruginibacter sp. | reverse complement strand
CGTTTGGACATCATGATTACAAAGCTGAAGGAATAGCCCTGGCCGATTTATAAAATCAAGGTTGGATTTGAGAATGATATTGAAACGATAGCTGAATTGAGAAAATATACTGATGCTATTTTCAGAGTGGATGCCAATGGCGCATGGAATGTGGATATGGCCTTTCAAAAAATTTCTTTACTGAAAGATCTGGGCGTGGAGTTGGTGGAGCAGCCCCTGGCAAAAGAAGACTGGAAAGGGATGAAGGAATTGTATGAGAAATCGCCATTGCCTTTATTTGCCGATGAATCGTGCGTAAAAGAAAACGATATTGAAAAATGTGTCGGTCATTTCCATGGAATCAATATAAAACTCACAAAATGTAGTGGCATTACTCCCGCCAGAAGAATGATTCAAAAAGCACGTGAATTAAATCTGAAAGTGATGATGGGTTGTATGAATGAAAGTTCCATTGGTAGTTCGGCCATTGCTCAGCTTGCACCTCTGGTTGATTTTTTGGATATGGATGGGCCATTGCTTCTGGCTGAAGATATCGCAGTAGTTGCTGAGTATGACCAGGGTTATATCATTCACAATAATATTCCAGGGCTGGGCATAGCAGATATAATGTTTTAAATACTTCTTCAATGGGCTATAATGACTAAATCATTACACACCCTTATGTTTTTGGTGGTTAAATATTTTTTCTTAGTTTTCATTAATACTGAAGATTATTATCCTTGTCTCAGTTTTACAATAAAATGTTAAATACTATATTTTTTTATATTTTTCTTTAATATTATGATACGGTTTTGTTATTTTCATAAAAAAATACAAAAATGAAAAAACTTATTACTGTCTTTACTTTAGTTATTTTTTGTGCTGCTTCTCATGCTCAATCAAACAAAGGATTATGCAAAGTAGAAATTTCTGACATTATTCCTATTGTTACATTTGGATATTTGGTATCCTATGACTTGAATGTCGAAAACAATTCCAATAAGACTGTTAAAGGAATTGATTGGACTGCATACTTCTATAGCCAGGATGGGAGCTTAATTAAAAAAATATCCGATTCTTATAGCTCAGGAAAAATTATAGATCCGATTGCCCCTGGATACAATAAAAATCTCATTCGTGCACCAAGAGTAAAAGGAGCCGCTAAAATGTCTGTAACCATTACTAAAGTTGTATTTCATGATGGGGCTGTTTGTAAATAAATGAAACTAAAGTAAACTTTGAAATTAAGATTCATTATAGCGATTGTTTTCTTTCTTTTATCTACAAAAACTCATGCTCAAAAACTAACAGTAGAGGAAAAGAAACTTTATAAAATAATAATGAGCTATAGGAAAAAGAATAAACTTCCGGCCATTCCATTATCAAAGTCGCTAACATTAGTTGCTCAAACACATGCCAATGATTTGGCCAACAATCCTCCTGATGCAGCAAGCGGTTGCAATATGCACAGTTGGTCATCTAACGGAAAATGGAGTTCATGTTGCTTCACGGATAACAATCCTCCCTCAAGTTGTATGTTTGACAAGCCAAGGGAACTTACAAACTATAAAGGGGATGGTTATGAAATAGCTTATTCATGGTCTACCGGAGTTGATGCTGATAAAGCGCTGCAGGGTTGGAAAACAAGTTCTTCTCATAATGCAGTAATAATTAACCAAGGCCCCAATTGGACAAAAAAATGGAATGCAATTGGTATAGGTATTTTTGGCAATTATGCAGTTGCCTGGTTCGGGTATGATATTGATAAATAAATGTTGCTGCATTTTTATAATGCACTTCATATTGTATTTTTAAAATGACTGTACTTTTTGAGTGCAGTCATTTTTTTACCATATTCTCACTCTGATACTTTCTTCCCTGTACATGCTTGAGCCGGGTTTTATGTCAAAAGTGTTGTAAAATTCGTCTACGTCTGCAAATGGTCCGTTTACTCTGTATTTTGCAGGTGAGTGAACATCGGTAAGCAGTCGGTTTTTTAATTGCTCTTCCCTTATATGTCCAAGCCATCCCAAAGAATAACCCAGAAAATATCTTTTCATCGGTTCGATGTTGCCTATTTTTTTTCCGTTTTTAAATTGTTTGGTTTTTTTAAATGCATCCAATCCGAGCAATATCCCGCCCAGATCAGCTATGTTTTCACCTAGAGTAGCTTTCCCATTGATATGATATCCTTTAACAGGCTCGTATTCGTCAAATTGTTTTATCATTACCTCAGCTCGTTTTTTAAAGGCCTCCTCGTCGGCTGCAGTCCACCAGCTTTTCAAATTGCCGTTCTCATCATATTGTCTCCCCTCATCATCAAAACCATGCGTTATTTCGTGACCAATAGTGCTGGCTCCCGCATAGCCGTATACCAAAGCATCATCCAGCTCTTCATCTCTATACCCTGGAACGGTAAATATGCCAGCAGGCAACACAATTTCATTGTTGCTGGGATTGTAATAGGCGTTGTATGTTTGAGGTGTCATGTCCCATTCGTCTCTATTTACAGGTTTGTCTAATTTACTATATTGATAATTGTGCCACCACAAACAAGAATTCATGTAGTTTTTTGCAAGACTTTCTTTACCAATGTCCATTGAGGAGAAATCTTTCCATTTATCAGGATAGCCAACCTTGCTTTTTATTGCAGCAAGTTTAGCATGTGCTTTCTTTTTTGTACTATCGCTCATCCAGTTGATTTGGCTTATTCTTTCTTTCAATGCATCACGTATGGCCTCAACCATCTTGCTGTATCTTTTTTTAGCCTTTTCATTAAAAAACTCCTTCACATACAATTGCCCAAGCATTTCGCCCATTACTTCTTCTTCCATTTGAATGACTCTTTTCCATCTGGGTTTTCTAATCTTGGCACCGCTGAACAGTTTTGAAAAAGCAAAAGCCTCTTTTCCGAATGCATCCGGAAGCACACCTGAATAATCACTCAGAAGGTTGAATTTTAAATAGCTTTTCCATACCGTCAGTGGGGTGGACTTGAGTTGGACATTGAGGGCTTTAAAAAAATCCGGTTGTCCAACTATCACTGAATCTGTTTTTGTAACACCGATTGTGTTTAGATAAATTGACCAGTCTATATTGTCTGATAAACTATTAAGTTCAGAGGTTTTCAATTTATTGTAGTTCAGGTATGGGTCTCTTAGATCTTCAATTTTCCTGGAAGCCTCTGCTAATTTAGTTTCCAGAATGAGTATGTTTTTTGCCTCTTCGGAGGCTTTGGCTTCTTTTTCGCCGGAGAGAACTAATAATGTGGTGATGTATTTTTTATATTGCTCTCTTATGAGAATCGTGGTGCTGTCATTTTTGAAATAATATTCTCTTTCCGGTAAGGCAATGCCACCCTGCCATAAGAGATAGGCCATCGTTTCACTGTTCTTTGGATCCTGACTTACATAATCAGAAAAAAGAGTAGAAGATCCTATCTTTTTCAGTTCGGCAACTGTTGCAATTAATGATTTGATGTCGGAAATAGCGTCTATTCTGGATAACAATGGCTGAATAGGCTGCAAGCCTTCTTTTTCAAGTTTAACGGTATCCATTGCTACGCTCCAGAAATCTCCGATTTTTTGATCATTGCTTCCTTTTACTGCATTATTCTTTGCAGATGCTTCACTGATGGATCGTAGTCGTTTTAAATTCTCCTCAACTACCAGATTGCCAATTCCCCAGCTGGATTGCTCGTTGGGAATGGGGTTATTTTTTATCCAGGCGCCGTTTGCGTAGGAAAAAAAATCATCTCCGGGGCTTACCGTTGAATCAATATTGGATGCAAGAAAATCAGGTTTATTATTCTGCTTACCGGTTGTTTTACTGTTGATATGACAGGAAAAAAAAGAAACACTCAATAATAGAAATAATAATGACTTTTGCATAAGGCTTTTGTTTAAGTAATAAAACTAGCAAAAGATTCGGTCTCCAGAAAAATATTTTAAATTGCTGCTTCTTTTTCAATTGACAACTACAACAAATGACACCGGAACGTTCAGCCAGATTAAACAATGTATTGGATAAAAGACAACTGAATCTTACAGTGGTTCTTGAAAATGTAGCTGATCCGCACAACATTTCTGCTGTCATGCGCACCTGTGATGCGGTGGGTATTCAGGAAATTTACATTTTGAATACCATCATTCCAAGACACAAAAAATGGGGGGCCAAAAGTAGTTCCAGCGCTTCTAAATGGCTGACGATACATCAGTTCAATGATGTGCGGTCTTGTTTCGATGCATTGAGAAAGAAGTTTTCAAAAGTTTATACTACCCACCTGTCATCTGACGCCATTGATTTGTATGACATGAATTTGACCGAAGATGTTGCACTTGTTTTCGGAAATGAGCACAGTGGTGTTAGTGAAGAGCTGATGAGATTGGCTGATGGTAATTTCATCATTCCGCAAGTTGGAATCATAAAATCTTTAAATATTTCAGTTGCCTGTGCCGTAACCCTATATGAGGCTTTTCGTCAGAAAAATATTGCCGGGCATTATGATACTCCGCAAATCTTAGGTCAGCAACTCTCCTCATTGAAAGAGTCTTGGGGATTCATTGATGAGTAGTGTCTGGGTTATTTCCAGGTAGGCCTAGGC
>VERM01000005.1 GCA_018882645.1 Ferruginibacter sp. | reverse complement strand
TTGGGTAACGTGGTGAATATTCCAACAGGCTCTGAATCTTTTACAGACACTCCACTAACGCAGATGCGTAAAACCATTGCAAGACGATTGGGAGAAAGCAAATTCAGCGCGCCTCATTTCTATCTGACCATGGAAATAAACATGGACAATGCCATTATCGCAAGAAAGGCCATAAACGAAGTGAGCCCAGTCAAAATTTCGTTTAATGACATGTTGATCAAAGCTTGTGCTACAGCCATCAAGCAACATCCTGATGTAAATAGCAGCTGGATGGGTGAGTTCATCAGACATAATCACCATGTTCACATTGGCTCTGCAGTTGCAATGCCTGACGGATTGATTGTGCCAGTAATTAAATTTGCCGACCAGAAAACAATGTCACAGATTGCATCCGAAGCAAAGGAATTATATGGTAAAGCAAAA
The DNA here is from genome assembly GCA_018882645.1 of Ferruginibacter sp. Taxonomy (GTDB): domain Bacteria; phylum Bacteroidota; class Bacteroidia; order Chitinophagales; family Chitinophagaceae; genus Ferruginibacter. The sequence goes on along the minus strand of VERM01000005.1, from coordinate 19,148 downwards.
GACAAAAAACTTCAACCCTCAGAATTCAGTGGAAATACATTTACCATATCCAATCTTGGTATGATGGACATTGAAGAATTTACGGCCATAATCAATCCTCCAGACAGTTGTATTCTTGCCGTTGGTAAAATAAAGGAAACCGTAATAAAAAAAGGACAAACTTTTGATGTAACCAATATCATGAAAGTCACACTCAGCTGCGATCACAGAACTGTTGACGGCGCCATTGGAGCTGCTTTCCTCCAAACCCTTAAGAAGTACATGGAAAATCCCGTACTGATGTTGGTATGATTTTTGACATATTTCACACTGAAAAAGGATGATTTTCTCATCCTTTTTTTATGCGCATATTTTCAATAGACCTTTCCTTAATATTGTTGAAATTCAAATAACTACATATTGTAAAATAAATTATGCTTTCGTATTTTGAATCTTTTGAGTATTGCGAGCAGTTTTAATTTAAAAAAATATCCTTCATTAACATAATAATAACACTCCGATTACGTTGATATAATAAGTACTCAATTATCCAAATCCTGATACAATGAAAAACTTAATCCAAATAAGCTTTGCTCTGTTATTTACTCTTTTTTCGTTTGCAACGCTTGCTCAAAAAAACAAAAGCGTCAAGCCTCAACTTTTTGCAAAATGTGATGAAGTCATTCCAATCAATATAAATATTCTAGAAAGAATTATGGATTATCATCAAGGTGAGATGGTTGCCATTTCTTTCAACAATCAACTGGAATTTAAGGGAGAGGTGATCAGTAGTGAAATGATATATCACAACCTTCAAACCGTATTGATCCGATCCAAATATTTAGAAAATACCCTGTTAAAAATATCCAGGATTCAAGAAGATGATCAAACATTCAGATACGTCGGTCGAATGATCAATCCGGAAGCCGCAGACGGTTATGAATTGAAAAAAAATAAATCAAACCAATACACAATGGAAAAATTTGAAATAACTGCTTTATTGCAGGATTGCCAAGGCAATAAAGATTGAACCCTGTCTTATATCCTTATCCAATATTAAATCCTACATCCCCATGAAAAACTATTACAAAATCTTTCATTTTGTTACCCTTATACTCATTTCTACAGTTGCATTCAGTTTTCCAAAATTGAGTAGTTTGCCTGGAGCTAAAGCTACGATCTATCTGGATTTTGACGGGCATATTGTAAGGAGTTCGGTATGGAACGGAGGAAATCCAATTGTATGCGGAGCTCCGTCACTTTCAGATGATCAGATTAGTGAAATTTTTTTCAGAGTATCTGAAGATTACAGACCATTTGATGTCAACATCACTACAGACTCAACCGTTTTTTTATCAGCTCCGTTGACTCAAAGAATCAGAATCATCATCACACCCACCAGCAGTTGGAAAGCCGGTGTTGGTGGCATTGCATACATTGGTTCTTTCACATGGGGTGATGATACCCCGGCTTTTGTTTTTTCTGACAGACTGGGACCTAACAACTCCAAATACATTGCAGAATGTTGCAGTCATGAAAGCGGACATACCCTTGGGCTTTCACATCAAGCTTCATTTGACAATAACTGTAAGCTGACTGAAACATATAATTCTGGGATTGGAAGCGGGGAAACCAGCTGGGCTCCGATCATGGGGAACAGCTATTACAGAAACAATACCGGTTGGAATGCAGGCCCTACACCTTCCGGCTGTAACAGTATACAGGATAACCTCAAAATCATTTCCACAAAAAATGGATTCAATTATCGTATAGATGATTATGTAGAAACATTAAATGAGGCAGCATTTTCACCGGGAAACACTTCTTTCAATGTAAATGGAATTCTGTCCACAAATACCGATAAAGACGCGTTTAAATTCGTGTTTAGCCAGTTTTCGAACTTTCATTTTGAAGCCAATCCTTTCAATTTAGGCGCTTCCAATGACGGTGCAAATCTGGATATTAAAGTCATGCTGTATGATAATGACCAAAATCTATTAAAAACATTTGATCCGATTTCGACTATGAGTGTATCGATAGACACTTCTCTGAAATCAGGAACGTATTATTTTGTTATCACCGGCGCGGGAAGTTCGAATTCCAGCAATTACGGAAGTTTGGGATCATATACCATTACCGGATTCAGAAGTACTCTTGCAATCAGAAATGTAAAATTAAATGGCAGTACTGAAAAAAATCAACACCATCTGGAGTGGAGCATTGAGGCTGATGAGCCTGTGCAAACTCAAACACTAGAGGTATCCGACAATGGAAGCTCATTCACCAAACTCGTTGATGAAAACAAAGATGTCAGAAAAGGGACATATCAAGTCAATGGGTACAGCAATAAATATTACAGACTGAAAGTATCTACTGTAACCGGACAAACCGCTTACTCCAATGTGGTTATGTTACAATCCAACGACCTAGGCGTTAAACCATTTGTTTTATCAGGATTGACAAAGAGCTATGTCAACATAAATGCTCAGGAGCCCTTCAAATATAAAATATTCGATGCCAATGGCAGAACAATAGTTGCAGGTAGCGGAAACAGAGGCATGAATCAAATTGATATGAGTAACAAATCATCCGGAATTTACATCATCCAGTTACTGACCAACAACCAGCAGCTTCAGGTTGAAAGAATATTTAAACAGTAATCATTCCATCATGTGTGTACACAAGGTCAGTCGCAATGACTGACCTTTTTTGATTTATCCACAAATGCACATTTTTATATTCGTTAACTCCATATTAATATTTCGGGATTCCTAAAATGAGTATATTTAAGAAACCTTTCGATATGTTATGGAGGAAATTTAACGGCGAAGCCATAGAACTACCTATTAAAAATGCGGTTACCCAAGCTATTCAGCGCGAAACCTTTAATGGTCACAAGTTGAAAGTATGCATAGGTACAGACAGCCAGGTTAAAGGAAAAGAAACTGAATTTGCAACTGTGATTGTCTTTCTGAGAGAAGGACAAGGTGGTTTCATGTTCATCCATAATGAAAAAACATTGCAACAATACAGCATTAAAGAAAGGATGCTGGTAGAGGTGGCTAAAAGTATCGAAATCGCTTATGAATTATGCACAGTTTTTACCGAATACAATGTTGATATGGAAGTACATGCAGACATCAACACCAATCCTCAATTCAAAAGCAACGACGCACTCAGAGAAGCTATGGGATATATTCTGGGAATGGGGTTTGCATTCAAAGCCAAGCCTGAAGCATTCGCAAGCAGCAGTTGCGCCAACAAAGTGGTAAACTAATTTTTTTTCAGGAGCTCTTCATTCAACTCTTCTATACAAGAAAGAATTTTTTCTTTGCCGCTTTTTTTTATTGCACTGCTGATAAAATGCTGAGGCAAAAACTGCCAGGTATTTTTCATGGTATCTAAAAAGGCTTTTACATTTTTACTCACAATCTTCTGCGTTTCTTTATCTGATTTGGTAAAAATCAGGCCAACAGGAATTTGCCAGTTTTTTAATTTTTCGAGAAAATCCAGATCAATTCTTTGAGGTCCATGTCTTGAATCAATCAGTACAAAAACCATAGAGAGGTTTTCCCTTTTTCTCAGATAATTTTCAATCATTTGCTCCCACCTTCTTCTGTCACGCTGGCTCACTTTTGCAAAACCATAACCGGGCAAGTCAACCAGAAACCATTTTGTTGAAATATCTTTTTCGTTGGCCGATGTTATCTCAAAATGATTGATCAGTTGTGTTTTACCGGGAGAAGCGGAGGTTTTAGCCAGCTTATCGTTGTTGCATAACATATTGATCAGTGAAGATTTACCCACATTGCTCCTTCCTATAAAAGCATATTCCGGCTTATTGGGAATCGGGCACTTTTCATAGTCCGGACTACTGATAACATATACAGCTTTCTTGATGTTCATGAATCAATTTTGTTTAGCAAAAGTAATTAATCTAAAAGCATTGTTAATACTAATCCGAGTAAAGAAACAAAGGGTGTATATTTGCAATATAAATGGCAGAGTTTGCGCATGATACTGTAGTCCCGTATAAAGATTCTTCACTTGAAAAGAAAGATCAAGTGGCTGAGATGTTTAATGACATCTCAGTTAAGTATGATTTCCTGAATCGGTTTCTGAGTGCTGGAACAGACATTCGATGGAGAAAGAAAGCACTTATGGAGCTCAAAGAAATCAATCCTGAATTTTTACTTGATGTGGCAACCGGCACTGCTGATGTGGCCATAATGGCCAAGAAAATTTTATCCCCTAAAAAAATCATCGGCATTGACATCAGTGAAGGCATGCTTGCAGTGGGAAGAAATAAAATCCAAAAAATGGATTTGGACAATTGCATTGAATTGTTAAGTGGTGACAGTGAAGATATATCTTTCCCTGACAACACATTTGATGCAGTGACCGTAGCATTTGGTGTGAGAAATTTTCAATCCCTCGAGAAAGGCCTGACAGAAATCAAAAGAGTTTTAAAGACAGGAGGAAAGTTGGTAGTACTCGAATTCAGTAAGCCCAAATTGACGCTGATCAAACCGTTTTATAATTTTTACATGAAAAAAATCACACCCAAAATCGGTAAGATTTTTTCAAAAAACAAGGAAGCTTACCAATACCTTGATGAATCCATAAAAAAATTTCCGGAAGGAGAAGCTTTTACAAAAATATTAAATGAAGTCGGCTATCAAAAGACTTACAGAAAACCTTTGAGTTTAGGAATATGCAGCATTTATTGCGGAACAAAATAATTTATTCAATCATAGTCCTGATTGCGCTTTCAACAAAAGCCTTTTCGCAGTCGTCTGAGTTTGATTACAATTTAGAGGATCATGATGATAAAAAATTTCATTTTGGCATCAATCTCGGTGCCAACAGGTCATTTTACAAGTTTACAAACCACCCCCGTTTTCTACAGTATGACAGCGTGCTTGGAGTAGAGAGCATTCAAAGCACAGGAGTTAATCTTGCCTGGCTGGTCAATATGCGTCTCGGTAAACATTTTGATCTTCGCACCTATCCACTCAATCTCATTTTTACTGAAAAAGCATTTGAATACACCATTAAGTATCCGGACAGATTTCTTTTTGAAGACAGCCTTACCACCAGAAAAGTACAAGGCATCACTTTAGCCTTGCCCCTACAGCTCAAATTCAGCAGTGACCGTATCGATAATTTCAAAGTATATCTGATAGGAGGAGGAAGGATTGAATATGACTTTGCAGCCAATGCAGGCGAAAGAAATGCGGAGAAATTAATTAAACTGAATAAACTGGATTATGGAATTGAAGCCGGAATCGGTTTTCATTTTTACTTCCCTGTATTTGTTTTGTCTCCTGAGGTAAAAGTGAATTGGGGTTTTAGAAATGTACACAGCCGGGATCCAAATTTAAAATTTTCAAACGTAATTGATCAGATCAGATCCAGAAGCATTACTCTTTCTTTCATCATTGAATGATTTAAAAATCAAATTCTCTCCGAAACATATTGAAACGAAACCCCGCCCAAAATGTTGTCGAAGCAGGAGAATTCATTCCTGTTGCCAACTGATATTTTCTGTATTGCACTCCTGCCTCTAAAAACAAGTTTTGGCGCAATTCATAAGAAGCCTGCAAAACGCCATTGAGACAAGTGGCTTTATTTCCACTGCCTACCTTAAATCCCTCACCAGTCAGTCTTGTTGAATAGCTTTTGAAAATATTTCCTCCAAAATTTGCATTGGCAGTATCCAATCCCTGATAATAAAATATAGCCCTGGCATAAATATTCAATTTAGGTAAAGGCTGATAACGCAAAATGCCTATCCATTCCTGAAAATTAGCGCCCAGGGGATGAGCCAATGGCTGATTATAATGCGTGATATTGTTGATGGTATCAAAATGGGAATAAGTGAAAGGTCTGACCCGATTCATCTCAATCTGAAGGTCTAGATTTTTTACTCCAAAGGCATCGATGTATTTACCTCCAAATTGAAATCCGAATTTATTTACCCAACTGGTTGGATTGTTTCTTACTTGAGATAAAATAAATTCATCCATTAAAAATTGGCCATAGAATTGGAATCGATGTTTCACATTTGCCTTAAAATCCATTCCGGCCACCGCATTATCCGGACTGCCTATTGTTCCCTCTATATGTCTGTAAAAAATGACCGGATTTAGATATTGGAAATCGAAGTGATCTTTTCTGCCAAACATCACGCCTTCAAAAAGTCCTACATTAAGCCATTTGGTAACGTTCATGCTCAAATGATGCATTGCGGAGTATTTTCTTTTTAAAAGCACATCACCTTCTTTTTTAAACTGCGGCATCAATTCCATAAACAAATTCTGATAATTGAATTTCCAGATACGGGTATTGATTTTGGCAAAAAGATAGCTGTTACCCCAGTCGCTCAAAAAAAGACTTCTAAATCCGTTTCCGATAAAATTTTTATCATATCCAAATTGGAAATCGATAAACTTCGTAGCACTGAATGTCAGATAACCCCTTCCATCAAAATAGTCGAAAGCACTGGGATCTTTTTTGAATAATTTATAAAAACCAACACCCGGTACAGCTCTCAAACTCTCCACTTTCTGTTGATAGAATGAAGCACCTCGCTCCTGATTGTCCGTGAGGGTTGATGAAAAACCAATTCTACCGCCGATTCTTCCTCTGATTGTAACTCCTCGCGTGTTAATGTACAATCTTTTTTCATTGTCAGATTCTTTACCGAATTGCACTTGAAGCACGGGGTTGACGGCTAAGAAAATATCTTTGTTGTTGATTTCAAAAAAATTAGACTTTGATTTATAAAACGTATGAAAAACCGGATGCTTTGAGACAAATTCATGCCTGTAAGATTCTCCCCACTCCGTATTATTCATAAACAAGCTTCTCAGATTGTATTCATCAGCCTTAGAAAAACTCCCAAGTTGATTTTTTAGCAGGCGCAATTCAATTACTGAATCTTTTAACCCCAGTCGGACACTGTCTATTAAAGATACCTCCTGAATGATGAACATTCTGTTATAAGGCTTGAGAGCAGAAAAATTCAAATCGGTGTTGTTTTGTTGTTTGATCTCCAATCTGTCAATAAAATGATAATCTTTTGATCCTTGATTCAGATACGTGGATTGGGCCAACAAATAAAAGGGGGTTAAAACAAATAAAAAAACTATGATTTTTTTACAGATCTGCATATGAAATACAATTGATTATTTAATCAAGATAAGCAAATTTATCTTTAAAAAACAACTCCGATGTAACCATTGATGCAAATGAAAAGTTTAAAACACAAACAGGATCACGTTTTATTCACCAATTAAAAGGTGGTTATTCTTTTGAAACATCATCGCAAATAAATGAATTTAGCTTATGCTCATAAAAACATACGGCAGCGCCGTGTATGGAGTAGAAGCCATAACCATAGCTGTGGAAGTAGACGTAAACAACCAGGGTAAACATTATTTTATTGTCGGTTTGCCGGACAATGCAATTAAAGAAAGTTTGGAAAGGGTTGAAAGTGCAATAAAAAGCGATCAGTATTACATGCCAAGAACCAAACTGGTCGTCAATCTTGCTCCGGCAGATATCAAAAAAACAGGAACAGCATTTGATTTACCCATCGCGATTGGCACGCTGGCTGCAACAGGTCAAATAAATGAACCTGAGAGAATAGGAGAATACATCATTATGGGTGAACTGGGATTGGACGGCATAGTAAAACCGATTAAGGGGGCATTGCCAATTGCCATTCAGGCGGAAAGAGATGGATTTAAGGGATTGATTCTTCCTGTTGCCAATGCGAAAGAGGCGGCTATGGTCAACAATATTGAAGTATTCGGAGTGGGGCATCTGAATGAAGTCATTGATTTCTTCAAACAAAAAAGTATACTTATACCTACAACTATAAATACCCGTGAAGCATTTTTACATGCTCAAAGTGATTATGAAATAGATTTTTCTGAGGTAAAGGGTCAGCACAATATCAAAAGGGCTCTTGAAATTGCTGCAGCAGGCGGGCATAATGCCATTTTGATTGGTCCTCCGGGAGCAGGAAAAACAATGCTTGCAAAAAGACTACCGACCATATTGCCGCCCCTAACCCTTGAGGAAGCTTTGGAAACGACAAAAATACACAGTGTGGCAGGAAAATTGCCTGAACATTCAACACTCGTGAGCAAAAGGCCCTTCAGAAATCCACACCATACCATTTCTGATGTAGCATTGGTTGGTGGAGGTGGCAATCCTCAACCCGGAGAGATATCTCTGGCGCACAATGGCGTTTTATTTTTGGATGAATTGCCAGAATTCAAGCGTACGGTTCTTGAGGTAATGAGACAACCTATGGAGGAAAGAAAAGTAACGATTTCAAGGGCAAAAATTGCACTTGATTTTCCTGCAAGTTTCATGTTGATTGCCAGCATGAATCCCTGCCCCTGTGGTTTTTTTAATCATCCGGAAAAGGAATGTACCTGCCCGCCGGGAGCGGTTCAAAAATACCTGAATAAAGTATCAGGACCTTTACTCGACAGGATTGATCTTCATGTAGAAGTCACACCAGTTGTATTCAATGAACTGTCCTCACAAAATAAATCTGAGAAAAGCGAAGTCATCAGACAAAGAGTTATCAAGGCAAGAGAACTACAGGCCAACAGATACAGCAATTTTTCTACCATCCATGCCAATGCGCAAATGAATAATAAGTTACTTAAGGAGATATGTAAGATTGATACAGTTGGGCAAAACTTATTGAAAACGGCAATGGAAAAACTGAACCTGTCTGCAAGAGCTTATGACCGAATTTTAAAAGTCAGCCGAACCATTGCCGATTTGTCTGAATCAGAAAACATAAAGGCAGAACATTTAGCAGAGGCGATACAATACAGAAGTTTAGACAGAGAAGGATGGTCAGTATGATCAGCAATCACCTCAATTCACCAGCAGACCAAGACAGAGAAACTCTGGACTGATAAAATTTAGCTTTAAGCTCAGCAAGTTTCTGTGCTGCTTCCAACACCTTATTTTCGCGGCTATTTAAAAGGAACAAGCTACTCTCTCCTGCTCTAAACCTGACTTCTTCCCCTCTGAATAATATGGAATAATTTTTAAAAATATTTTCGTAAACTTTTATTTGCTGCTGAAACCCCACAAGCTCATTAAAATAGTATTTGATTTTATTTTCAATCTGTTGACGTTGCATACTTATTTCAAAATCAGTTTCCTGTATTTTCAGTTTAGCAATTTTATATCCTGCTCTGCCTTCACTTAGTCTTAGTGGGATACCAATATCTATCCCAAACTTGTTATAATCTCCATAATAGCCGAAAGTTTTAATGCCATTGAAAACATTAAATCCATTGTTAAGCAAGTTTCCGCGAAGATTGATTACTGGTAAAAGATCCTGAAATTTCAATTTCCTGTTTACTTCGAGTGAAGCCATTTTATCACGAAACACTTTCAACTTAGGATGACTGCTTAAAGCTCCTGATATTACGTCTTGTAAAACGGGAACGACGATGGTATCAAAATTAATTTTATCCCAATTGTCATCAACTGAAACAGAATCAGGTAATTCATAAAACTGATTATTGTCTTTCCATAAAAAGTTGGACAATTCAACTGCCTTTGTTTTAACCTTGACCGCAGACTCAGACTCCAAAAATTGAAAGCTTTGTAATTGCGACAGCGCTTCTGTGGTATCGATTGCAGGACGCTCTCCAATTATAAAAGACTTTCTAACCAACTGATAACGATCCTGATTGATTTTAACTGCATTGGAGAGGATTTTATTGACGCGAACTGCTTTAACCCACTCCCAATAAGCATCCAGAGCATCTTTCAATAAATCATTTACAATGACAGCTCTTTGACTATATGTTTGTTGCTTAAAAATTTTAGCTTGTTGTAAAACCGCTCTTCTTTTATCAATCACCAGATTTTTTGCAAGCGGCAATAAGATTCCGGCATAACTTGTATTTCCTAAAGTATTTTCAGAACTCAGTCTTGGTCCTGCATTTGATTCCAAACCGGCTTTTAATTCAACGCCATACCATGTGGGAATTTTAATTTCCGGATTTGCGTACTGATAGTATTGTTTACCGTCAAACGTTTTTTGATCGCTGTTCAATTTAAAATAGGGGTCAAATGCGCCACGGGCAAAGAGAATTTCCATTCCGGCTTTCTGAATTTCAATATCTGCCTGTTTGATGACAGGGTGATATTTGCTTACAATCGCAATGAGATTTCCTTCAGTAAAATTAACCTTTGAAGCAGAATCCTGAGCCTTTACAAATCCGTGCAAAGAAAAAAATAAGACAAGCAGGATAATCTTTAATCGAACACTATATTTACTTCTTGTCATTTTTTTCGGAAGGCTTTTTTTGAGTTTCAACGGTATAGAAATCGGGAGGGAATCCGTTGATATTCCTCCAAAGCTCATACCAAACAGGAACAGTTTTCAACAAAGCCATTGCCTGAGCTCCACCACCAATTCTGAGTTCTTTTGGCCAGGGCTTGTCACTTTTGTCTTCAGCAACAAGAACCCTAAATTTACCATTCGGAGTAACCGCATTTTCAATTGCAGCAATTTTTCCACCAAAAGTACCATAGGATGCAGCAGGCCAGCCACTGAAAACGATTGCAGGAAACCCATCAAACATAAATCTTACCTTTTGTCCTATTGAAATCAAAGGCAAATCAACGGGACGAACAAAAATTTCAATGGCATATTGTACCCGGGTTGGTACGATCTCAACAAGCATTTCTCCATCCTTTACTATTTCGCCAATCCCCGCTTTCTTTGCCTTTACAATCTGGCCGTCCTGTGGTGCTTTTATGAAATACAACTTACTGCGGATGTCATAATTCATATACTGATTACGCAACTTGGAAACATCGGCTTGGGTTGAAGCAATTTGAGAAAGGGACTGAAATTTATCCCCCGATGCCTTGGAAATTTTTTCATTGTAGTCTTGTATTGCGCCATTCAATTCTAATTGAAGCAAATTGAGTTCCTGTCTTGAATTAGAGTATTTTATTTCTGCGGAAGTCATCTTGGCTGAAGCATTTTGAAATGTTGCATTCCTTTGCTCTAATTGGGTTAAGGAAACGAGTCCGTTTTCAAACATCTCTTTTTGACGCTGATATTGCTTATTGGCAATATTGAAATCATTTTTAGCGGCAATAAACTCCATACTGTCACTGCGCAACTTCATTCTTTGCTGACTGATCTTATTTTCTATCTGGGAAGTTTTAAGTGATTGCCCCTGCATTAAAGCGCCTATTTGCAGGTCAGCCGCGTTGGCCTTACTTTTATAATTTTCCATACTCAACTCCTTCGAAACAATTTGTTCATTGGTTCTTAGAAGCAACTGAGGATCCAAGTAGTCGTCTTTGATTTCAGACAATTGCAGAATGGTATCGCCGGCTTTTACAAAATCACCTTCTTTCACCCACCATTTGGAAATCTTTCCAGGTATGATGGTGTTGAGTTGCTGAGGCCTATCTTCTTGGCGCAATGTTGTCACCGTCCCATTGGCACGTATGTTCTGAGTCCAAGGAATGAAAAGAATCACGAGTAGTCCCAAAAAAATACCAATCAGCCAGTATTTTACACGACTTTGGTGTCTGATTTTATAAATCAGACTGTATGACTTGATTTCAGTATGATCAAGTTGTTCTTCAATACTATATTTAAAAAAATCACTCAATTGTTTATGATTTTATTATCTGGTTTTTTTGATGAGTCATTTTGAGTTAAGTTACCTTCAATCATTAAAAGAAATCTTTGATTGAACCTCTTCCCATTTTCCCATGGCTAAGATTTTTCCCTGATCCATGTAAATTATTTTATCACATTTGGATGCAAAAGAAATATCATTGGAACAAACGAATGCAGTTGATGCAGATAAACCAGTAAAGAGATAATCAACTACCGAAGTCTTCACGTTATCCTCCAGTCCCTCAAAAGGATTTTCCAGCAGCAACAATCTGGGGTGGCTTAACATACCGCGAAGCAATAAAATCTTTTGAATGACTTTATTGGACAATTTAGTTCCGGCAGGATCCAGTTTGGTATCAAATCCTTCAGGTAAATTGGCTATGTAACTTTTCAATCCAACTTTTTCGGCAAGCTGAAGAATGTGCTGTATAGGAATATTTTTTGCACCCATAGTGATATTTTCCATCAGCGTTCCTTCGAAAATATCCTGATGACTAAACAGCACGCCGATTTGTGTTCTTAAAGAATAAAGTTCATAATTATGTATGGAGAGATTATTGATGGTAACAGCACCCTCGAACTCTCTGAACGCTCCTGATAAAATTTTAATAATAGTCGACTTCCCGGATCCGGCCCTTCCCATAAGACATATTTTCTCTCCGGATTTAGCTTGAAACGTAATATCATTCAATGCTTTATTACCAGAATCATCCGAATAACTGAATGTTAAATTAGTCGCTTCAACATTAAGTCCGGTTGATTCGTTCGGCAAATCAACTGTTCCATTTCCCTCCAATGGCATATCTGTAACTTTTCCAAGCTTTTCAACTGAAGTGAGCACATCATAGACGTTATCAAGATTGGTAATCAACTTCTCAACTGAACCAATGACCATTAATATGACAATCTCCGCTGCAATGAACTGCCCAATATTCAACTGCTGATCCACTAGGAGTATACTTCCAACAATAAGCATTGAAGCAGTGATGATAATTTTGAATGCAATAAGCGTCCAGTATTGTTTCAATAAAACTTTGAAGTGATTCGTACGGTTTTTTAAATAGCCTGTAACCAAATGATCTGTTCTTTCAACGGCCAGACTCCGGCTTCGGGAAAACTTAAATGAATTGACTACCCTCGCCATCTCTTCCAGCCATCCTGCAACTTTGTACTTGTAATCACTTTCATACAAACTGGATTCCATTCCTTTGGTACTGGTAGTTCTTAGAATCAGATAGATAATAGCTATTAAAGTAACTCCAAAAAAGATGAATACCGAATGATAGAAACACAACAATATCAAACCGAAAAAAATCTGAATGGTTGCAGCCGGTATCTCCAGTAATAATTTGGAAACTCCTTTTTGCAAAGATGCGGCATCAAAAAAACGATTGACCAATTCAGGTAAATGTTTACCTCCGGTGTGCTGTAAATTAAAGCGAGGTATACGATCTGAAAATTCCAAAGAATACCGCACAAATAACTTTTGTTCAATCTTTTCAATTAGTTTCATTTGGTTGACTTGCAACAAGCCACCAAGAAATACACCCAGAACTACCAAAACAATTAGAAAAATCAAAGAAGCGGACATTGCTCCGCCCAATACAAAACTAATGATAGACTGTATTCCTATCGGCAGTGACAATTGAATAAGACCGCTGATGATTGTGTAAAAGTATATGGAAGAAATTTCATTCTTCTCAAGTTTAATAACCTGATAGATGCGACGGATCGGCTGGGCAAAAACATATTTATATGCAGTTTGATCTGCCATTATATATAGCTTTAATTTCTTTCAAAGAGAGTTGACAATCAGCTAAAATTGAACTTTTGCAAATATAGTCAACATATCCTTATCAGCTGTTATCGATCAGGCATTAATAACACAATAAGTGCAAATTTGTTAATTTAAACGGCATATTTAACATATCTTAACATTTTTATTGAAATCCAACACCCGTAAGATAATCAATGAATTAAGGAAGGCAAGGCCCATCATCAACAAACGAACTTAATCGAATGAAAATTTTACTTCGCTATCTGAAACCTCATCAATGGCTGGTTGTATTTACGCTTCTTATGGCCGGCATCAATATCGGTTTTTCTTTAATTGACCCCATACTTTTAGGCAAACTTGTTAATCTGGCCGGCGACCAACATTCCACTCCGGATTCATTTGGTGCAAATGAATTTTTTTGGAGTTTCAAGACCATCGACAGAAAAGGAAGTCCCTATTTTCAACTGGGAGTATACTACATTCTTATTTTCTCCATTTCCGTTGCCATGATCAGCCGAATCGCCAAAGCTTTTCAGGATTATTTTTTAAACCTTATCATACAAAAATTCGGAGCCAAAGTATTTACCGACGGGCTGCAACACGCGATGAAATTACCCTATCAAGAGTTTGAAGAACAACGAAGCGGAGAAACCCTCTCTGTCCTCACTAAAGTAAGATCTGATGTAGAAAAATTCATGACCAACTTCATCAACATTCTTTTTGGAATCATTATAGGAATTGTTTTTGTTTTCATTTATGCCGCCGTATTTATCAACTGGCGTATTCCTGTTTCCTATCTGATTGGTATTGGCATCCTCTCATTCATTACCAACAAGCTGAGTAAAAGAATAAAGAATATTCAAAAAAACATCGTAAAAGAAACCACCGCACTAGCCGGCTCTACCACCGAATCATTGAGAAACATCGAGCTGGTAAAAAGCCTCGGTCTGACCAAACAGGAAATAGAACGCCTCAATAAAAACACTTACAAAATCCTGGGATTGGAATTAACGAAAGTAAAACGAATCCGAAGCATCAGTTTTTTGCAGGGCACAATGGTAAATACACTCAGACAGGTGATTTTATTTATTTTAATGTGGCTGATCTTTCACAATCAAATGGATGCAGGACAGTTGGTTACGATGCAAATCTTTTCATTTTTTGTATTCGGCCCATTGCAGGAAATAGGCAACATCATCCTTTCATACAGAGAAGCTGAGGCGTCGCTGAATAATTTCGACAAGCTGATGAAAAAATCTCCTGAAGCTGAACCTGTTAATCCTAAAAAACTGGGAGAGATAAACACTTTATCATTCAACAGTGTTTCATTCAAACATCAGACTGCTTCACATAATGCCATCAATGGCATCCATTTCGATGTCAGTAAAGGCGAAACCATCGCATTCGTTGGCCCCAGCGGCAGCGGAAAGTCAACATTAATGAAATTATTGGTAGGATTGTACAGGCCTTTAAACGGGAAAATCCTATACAATGGAATGGATGAGACTGAAATTCATTTTGACGACCTCAGAAAGCAAATCGGATTCGTAACTCAAGACACGAATTTATTCAGCGGAACGATCAAAGAAAATCTGCAGTTCGTACAACCTGATGCCACAGACCTGGAAATAAACGAAGCACTTCAAAAAGCATCCTGCAACAGCCTGCTTTCCCGGGCAGACAAAGGCATTGATACCATTATCGGCGAAGGAGGATTCAAATTGAGCGGAGGTGAAAAACAAAGGATTTCCATTGCAAGAGCCTTATTAAGAAAACCCCGTCTTTTGATTTTTGATGAAGCCACTTCGGCTCTAGATTCGCTTACGGAAGAAGAAATATCCAATACAATCAGAGAGATTTCCTCCAGGAAAGAACAGATAACCATTCTGATTGCCCATCGTTTGAGTACCATCATGCATGCCGATAAAATTTATGTACTGGAAAAAGGCGATGTGGTAGAAACCGGCTCCCACGAAAAGTTGCTTGAAGAGAAAGGACTTTACTATGCTATGTGGCGGCAGCAAATAGGAGAAAGAAAAAAGGAGACCAATGGCCTCCTTTAAGTGTAGTATGAAATTTATTTGATTTCAACAGGAAATGTAATATCGATATCTGTTGATGATTTCGGACTGTCCACAGCATCATTTTCCAGTTTATTCGGAGGGGTGCCGGCATAGTGTCTCAATACCACTCTGATTTCACCTGTTGCAACATTGGCTGAAGTTTCCCAAATGCTTTTTAGTCCTACGGAAACATTATTGACATCCTTATCAAATCCATTTATGGTCAGCAAGCCTGCCGGTTCGGGAATATAATAAAAACGATGGCTTTCTTTTTCACTTTCAATTTCCTCAGTAATGTCTTCTTCCGGGATCACAGATTTATTGTACACCTCTATTTCTACATTATATTTTTTTCCTTTGTCCAGTATAATCGGATCTATCTCATTAGGAATTCCGTTGCCATCCAGATCTTTCCATTCAAAGGAAATTTCGTCGGCATCTGTTCCGCCCTCCGGGATGAAGTCCAATTCAACAGTTGTGATCAACTCCTCTTCATTGGGCTCCGGAGGTGTATCTTTTTTACATGAACTTAATAACAATAAACCTGAAAACATAAAAATGGGTAACGCTGATTTTAATAAATGTTTCATACTTTTTGTTTTTTTATTGATTAAGAATTTGTTTGAATGTATCATCACGAACGATTAATATTGATTTTTAAACGAATGATAAAGTTTCTGCCGATTTCGTCTGTGAAGTACCTGAAACTATTTAGATATTCGCGATAAGCAGTATTCAGAAGATTACGACAACTCAAATTCAGCGTCAGCGGAACCGAGCCCATATGGAAAGAGGTAATAAAATCAGCATGCAAAAGATTATATCCCGGAGGAGGTGATTTATAATCCTGCTTTACCAATGAATTATCGGGTGTTCTTTTCTGAAACAGCACATGTTGTGTTGAAATGCTGAATGATGTGTTGACGAACTTTTTTGAATCATTGAAGTTCCAGGCGATTTCATTTTCAATTCGGTCGGATGGCATCCATATCAGCCAGTCATTTGTATTCAGATTCCTTGCCCGAAGTATACTGTATTTGTTTCTAAGAGACAGTCCGGAATAAATATTCCAGTAAGAAGAAAAATCAAACCCACTCAATGCGGCATTTGTAGATGCATACACAACTTTAGGGAATGCGCCCCTGATGGTTAATACCGGCTCATCAGGTTTAGGTTGCTGATAAATAAAATTATCGATATGATTGTAATAAACAGAAAACTCAAGCGAAATATTTTTGTTGTGGGTAGTATAGTTTGAATTGAAAGAAAAATTTCGTGATACTTCCGGAACAAGATTGATGTCACCCACTTCATAAGTTGCAGTGCCATGGTGCAAACCGTTGGTCAGCAGTTCATTAACATGGGGTGAGCGGGTGGACAGCGAAAAACAGCTATTCACTTTCCATTCGGGTACTATTTTATATCCCGTATTCAATGAGGCTGCATACGTATTGAAATGAAATGAATATTTATCAATAGTATTTCCTCCAAACAATAACCTTGTAGTGTATATTGACTTATTGTCGAACCTCAACCCTGCCTGTACATCCCAGTTTTGTTGATTCCATTTTTCAATGTAAAAAACGCCATAAGAGTAAAGCATATAGTTGGGTATCAGATAACGACCGGTATAGCTATTGTTTTGTTGTGTTGCAGTAATTCCTCCAGTACCTGAGAATCCATTGTATTTGGGATGTTCCCAGCTGATCTGTTCTGAAAATGTATTTACCGATAAGTCAATTTGGGGAGACTTACTGGCCGGATTTCTTACCACGTCAAATTCTTTTCTTTGATTGAATTGACCGGAAAGCAAAATCGTAAATGTATGATTGCTGATATCAAAACCTGTTTTCCATTGCAGCAATTGATGTTTTACATCCTGGCTTGGACGGGATATTGCATAGGATTGTCGGCCGGTATAAACAGGATCAGGCCGAGGAGCGTCTATGGCTTTCAGTAAGTCTGCTAAATTTCCAATATGTGCACCTGAAAAAATACCGAGCTGAGTGTCGAAATAACTGTAAAACAATTCGGTATTAAAATGTTCCTTTCTCCAGGCTAATGAAGCTGAAAAATTTTTTTCTTCCTGAGCGGTGTTGTTCAGGGTGTAGTTTGGCGTAGTCACATTGGCAGCTTTTTTATAAGTACCCTGTAAACGCCAGGTGACACCGGAGAACCTTTTTAATTGTTGTTCATAAATGCCGGAAAACACATACTGCCTGTTGTTGGAAAAATATACACTATTGAATTCGGCATTCATCCCTGCGGAATTCCGTAATGATTTGGGTTCAACCAAAACTACGCCTCCAATGGCATCTGAGCCATATTTCAGCTGATCGACACCTTTGATGACTGTAAGTTTGTCGGCTATAAAAGGATCGATTTCGGGAGCGTGTTCATTGCCCCATTGCTGACCTTCCTGACGAACACCGTTGACTATTGTAAGAATTCTGTTACCATGCAGACCATGAATCACGGGCTTAGAAATGGTGGAGCCCGTCTGCAAGAGCGTTACTCCGTTCATTTTGCTCAAAGCTTCAGCCAGTGAGGAGCCTCTTGTTTGAAACAATTTGGTATCCGACAATTCCTGCCTTATTCCTGTATTGATATTTTTCTTTTGTCCGCTTACAATCACTTCCTTGAGTAAATGACTGTTCAACATAAGATCTATATCAACATGTATGTTTTTACTGACAGAAACTTTTTGTACCACAGAATCATAATTGATATGATGAACCACAATTGTGTAAATACCATCACATAAATTTTTTATCGAAAAATCACCATTTTCATCGGTTTGTATGGTAAGATTGGATTCGAGCAAAAAAATACTTGCATTCGACAACACTTCATGTGACTGATCGGAGTGAACATGACCATTGATATTCCAGTTGCAATTTTGAGCCAATGCAATGCCGGACATAAATAAGAGTGTTGATATGGCAATGATTTTTTTCAAACCAATAAAAGTTAGACAGGAATTTTTTGAAATACTGTTGCAAATTTAATAAATTGTAACAACGTTGCAAATTATTATTGTTAAAATTCACATTATTCGCTGGGTATGCGGGTCGGTTAATCAATATTCTCAATGATTCCTGCTATTCCCTGCCCTCCGCCGACACAGGCGGTAACAAGGCTATATTTTTTTTGGAGCCTTTTTAAGTCGTGAATACTTTGAATGGTGAGCTTACATCCTGTACAACCCAGGGGGTGTCCGAGAGCGATGGCGCCACCATTGATATTGACAATTTCAGGATTAAAATGAAGAGCTCTGATAACGGCCAGAGACTGTGAAGCAAAAGCTTCATTGAGTTCAATCAAATCAATATTGGAGAGATTGAGGTTGGCTTGTTTGAGTGCTTTGGGTACTGCCTCTACGGGTCCGATGCCCATCAGGCGGGGATGAACGCCGGCGGTGGCGCAACTGACGAGGCGGGCGAGGGGTTTGAGATTCAACTGTTGAGTCAATTTTTCACTCATCACAATCACAAAAGCAGCACCGTCACTGGTTTGCGATGAATTCCCGGCCGTAACACTACCGCCACTGGCAAAAGACGGCTTCAATTTGGATAGACTATTCAAATTGGTATCTGCCCTGACGCCATCATCAGTATCCACAGTATATTCT
>VERM01000158.1 GCA_018882645.1 Ferruginibacter sp. | reverse complement strand
GAACAATACTGATGAGATAATTGAAATAGTCTTTTTTGAACCGGTTGTATAAATTCATGAAAAATACTTAGTGCATATTGCTATTTCAGATTGTTTATATGTGAATCCAAAAGCATAAAAACGGCATTAATATCGGGTATTTGACTGAGCACTTTTTCTTAATAAAAGACAAATACACAATAAAACAGTTGCAATAAATGAAAATAAAATTGCTGTCTTCAAACTGCTCATCTTAACTCTTTTCATCGGATAATCGGCCTTATCAATAATTTGTAACAACGGAATTTTCTTTAAGTACTGATAACGAGCCATTTCAAGTGTCTTATACATTTCCTCATACGCTTTACCGTATGACTGGATATTATATTGCTGTTTAATGATGGGCGCTTGTGACTGCGCAAAAGCAGGATTCAAATTGGCATCTTGCACCCCTGCTTTGATTTCAATACTTCTGCTTACGTTTCCTTTTAAAGAGGAAACCCTCTGTTCCAGAATATTCAATGTCTCTTTATCTTTTTTCCCTGTAATTTCAGTGTAATAGTTGCTTGTTGCGTCTACAATTCTCTCCGTAAAAATCTTGGAAAATTTTTCATTCAGACTTTTAACTCTGACTTCATAGATGCCAATTTTTTTGTCCGGACGGGTGGCAGAGAGCGCATTTTTAGCAATATCCTGATAGGCCTCAAAAAGGAGACTATCCTGTAAATAACTCATTGACCCTTTTTTTGAACCAACAGGAAAATTCACATCAATGAATCGATTATTTTTAGCCAAAGTCTTACTCATTTTTGAATTTTTGAGATAAAACTGTATCAATGTCATATGTTTGCTTTCGAAGGTATCAGATGACAGCAATACACTCTCTATCATTCTCCTGCTTCTCATTATTTCGAGAATATTATCTCCTTCAAACATACTTTGCCCGCTTCCCATACCAAGACCAAACTGAGCGGCAAGATTCATTGCATTTGACAAACCGCCGTCACTGGATCCCGCATCCAAAGAAAATGTAAGTCTGCTTTCATATACAGGCAATTGATTCTTTGCATAATAATATCCTGAAGTCATTGAGCCTCCTAAAACCAAAATAAAAACCCACCATTTTTTTAAAAGATACATAAAAGCTCCGACATGTTTTTTGGGAGGGAGGGGAGCCTCTCCTAGTTCGGCTTGTTCATTCTCATTTTGCTCGGATTGCATATAAAAAGGAATTATTTAATGATTGATGTTAGAATTTGTGCAATGATACCCAGCGCTGAAAAAACAATAGCCAACTCTCCCGGACTTATTTTCGTATGGTTACTTTTAGGCTTCTGAGGAATAAAAATCTCGGACCTTGGAGTTACTCTGGGATAAATTTTAAAAAAAAGAAATGATTTGACACCTTTTGCTTTTCCATCAGGATAAATCACGACAGTTCCTGACTTCTTAGCATTACTGGTAAAATTTCCAGCTTGTCTGATATAATATTTTGCACTTTTACCTTTTTTATACGGAATAATAGTAGGATAATATACGTCTCCGGATATTTTAACCAGATTGGTATTTTTATCAATGGTAATAATATCGCCATCTTCCAATAATAAATTTTCAGAAGAGTTAGGCCTTTCAAGCGCCTTTTCAAGATTCACACTGATTAACTCATAGCTTTTATAAATCTCATCTCTGAGTTTTTGATTTGAAGCCAGACTATCATTGTCTATATTGAGTAGCCTTTGAAAAATAGTCTCGCGCTCTCTTAAAGAAAGATTTGACTTGATTGGTCTTCTGATAGTTACTGCGTTGCTGTCTGCTGATGCTTTAAATCCCTGAGCTCTATTGATGATATCAGAGAGACGATCACCGCTTGTTTGTAAAATGTATTTACCGGGAATTTTAATGTCTCCTACTAACATTACAGTTCTTTGATTGACATAGCCAACTATACCCTTTACAATAATCCTATCAAAAGGCTCTAAAACAAAATTATTGGAAAGATTAACAATCTTTGTAATAGCCTCAGGATGATTAATTGAATTGACATCTGCAGATTTAATGCGCCTTGAGATTTCAATATTGGCAGAATCACCAAACTCAGTCAACCCTCCGGCAGCCATAACAACATCTCTCAATCGCATACTGTCTCTCCATTTCATCTGGATTGGCTTCCTTACATAACCTTCAATATTCACATACATGCTGTCTCTGAAGTCGAAAATAGAATGAATGGAAACAGAATCTTCATTTTGTAAAAAAACCGTTTGGCCATGGTTTAATACCGAATCAATATTGACATTGAATATCGTGGGGGTTTTATTTTTTTGCACCCTGAAAACAGAACTGCTTTTAGTGTATGCATCCTCTTTAACTCCTCCAGACTTATTGATTAATTCCTTCAATGTCAATCCTTCTGTCAATTCGTAATTTCCGGGTCTGAATACCGATCCTGAGATATTAACCCTACTGGAAAAATCATTTCTATTTTTTCGAATCAAATACTCATCGCCACCAGCTGATTTCATATTGGCAAACTGGCTCTTATTAACATCAATAACAATCTTTCCGGTATCTGTTATTCTGGTGACTGTTACTGAAGTTTTGTATGCATTGTCGTCAAACCCACCGGAATATTCTAAGAGCTTGTCAAATGTTTCATTTTCAAGCATTTCATATTTTCCCTCTCTTTTGACATTACCGGAAACCTTTACCATGTTTTTGTAATATGGAATTCTTATCACATCGCCTTCCTGTAATAGCACGTTGTCTTTCTGATCTCCTTTTACCAAAAAGGCATACAAATCAGCCACCTTTTTTACCTGATTTCCTCTGATTAATTCGATAGACCTGTAACTTCCCTTAGGACCAGGACCTCCACACAAATACAATACATTATATAGCGTAGTCAATGAAGAAACTGTGAACGTTCCGGGCTTCTGAGCCTGACCAATGACAGTTACACGAATGCTTCTGATTTTCCCCAGAGACATTTGCATTTTGGTTTGGCCGGAATTCATCGCTTTGTAAATCGTAGAAGAAAGTTTGGATCTTACTTTTTGGGTTGCCTGTTCAATAGACAATCCACTGACAAATAACGGCCCGACATTGGGAATATATATTTCTCCTTCCTCATTCACTTCCAGATTATATTTCTTTTCACTCATTCCATACACCGTCAGAATAACTTCATCATCAGGACCGAGCACATAAGATGAGGGTGTTGGTATACGAAGATTAGGCTCAAAAACCAAGCTGTTTCGAGCAAACAATTCGGCTCCAAAAACAGAAAGATCCCTGTTGTTTTCAATCATCATAGTCTGATTGGCATCCTTGTCATAAAATCGCCCGAACTGCTGGTTGGATTTTTCCTTTTTTATGTCATCTACATTTTGTTTTGTATCTGTATTGCTTTTGTTTAAAAAAAGTGCCCTGTATTTCAATTTCTCTAACTCCTCATCAGGAAGACCTTTTTGCCGAACCAATTCATAAAACTCCAGTTCACCTATATTGCTTTGTTTTGCCCTTTCCATCATAGAGGACAACTGATCATCAGTACATGCATCAATTTTAAGATTTCTCAGATCAGGAGCGTCCAGCAAACTGGACTGAGAGAATCCAGCAAAGGAAAAAAAACAAAGCATTAAAACAGATAAATATATCTTCACCATTTTCATTAGAAAAAATTTGAAATTAGACTGACAAAAATCATTCGCAAAACTAATCATTTTTCTCAACTATCTTCATGCGTACAGATCCATGAATTGCTAAAAATAAATAGATTGTCAAAATTTTATACTTATAAAAATTTTTTACTTTTTTATTATCTTATCTCTTATCACCTATTTTACTGTCATATCTTTGTGAGTGATGCACTATGCTTCTGTTGAAAATATCAGTAAATCATTTGGCGTTAGAACGCTTTTTAAAAACATCACCTTTCACATAGAAGAAGGCGATAAAATTGCCCTGGTTGCCCGAAATGGCTCCGGAAAAAGTACACTGATGAAAATCATTGCAGGTCTGGATCAGCCTGACAGTGGAAAAGTATGGGTTCATAAAGAAGTCAAGACTGTCATGTTGCAGCAAGACAATGACTTTGATCCTGCTAAAACCATTTGGGATAATGTACTGAGA
Source organism: Ferruginibacter sp. (assembly GCA_018882645.1). GTDB lineage: Bacteria > Bacteroidota > Bacteroidia > Chitinophagales > Chitinophagaceae > Ferruginibacter. Next base: position 487 of record VERM01000158.1, on the reverse strand, counting down.
TTGGATAATCCAGTGGTAAAAGCCGTAAAAGATTATGAGAAATTTTTGGAAAATGGTTTAGAAGATCATGAAAAACTCGGCGAGCTGATGAACCGTCTGGATGAATTGAATGCCTGGACTTTTGAAAGCGATATGAAACAAATTCTGGGGTCACTGAATTTGCATCAACTCAATGAAAAAATAGCCAATCTGAGTGGTGGTCAGAAGAAAAGAGTGGCTCTGGCACAGGCATTAATTGAAGCCGAACTGCACGAAGGACGCTGCTTGCTTATTCTCGATGAACCAACCAATCACCTTGATGTGTCGATGATAGAATGGCTGGAAGAATATCTTGGCGCACGAAAAATTACATTGTTGCTGGTAACGCATGACCGATATTTTCTGGATGCCGTATGCAATGAAATTGTTGAAATTGACGATGAAAAAGTTTTCATCTATAAAGGCAACTACGATTATTTCTTAGAACAAAAAAGCCATAGGCTGGAAG
>VERM01000157.1 GCA_018882645.1 Ferruginibacter sp. | reverse complement strand
CTGTATGCTTCCTGAGCCCTCTGATCGCGCTCCTTTTTTTCATTCAAGTTCTCTCTTTCTTTGAGTCTTAATTCTCTTTCCTTCAAATCCAATTCCTGTTTTTTAAGACCCATTTCCTTTTGTCTGACGCTCTGATCCTCCTCATTAATTTTGGGAATCCCTGATTCATTTGTTTTTTGCTCACATGACATGAAAATCATAGCTAAAATGGATAAAAATAAAAAAGCGAATTGTTTCTTCATTGAATTATGTTTTATTGAATGATTTTAGAAAATTCAAAATTTGATTATAAAGTTAAAATTAATAAAAAACCAAATTGATTTTCCAATAATACAATTAAGATTAGTGTTTATGATGGGGAGAGTCGCATTTATGACGGTAAGAATATTTATAATTGATATAATGGCCAGTAATGATCAGAAAAACAGCAAGGACCAATAAAAAATATTCATACTCTTGAAAAAATTGCTTAGCAACCAAAAATATAAATCCAACAGAGAAAAAAGAAAGCGGCGTAAAAGATCTATGATGCTTATAAAAGCTGTGTAATAGCGAATACAAGCCCACCAAGAATGCCAGCACAATCATCCCCCATTCAAAAAAAAGATTGTGCACGATATTCACTCCAAACAAAGGCAATACAGGCAATACAATTGGAAGCAAACCGCAATGTATGGCACAAATCACAGATGTCAGAATCCCTACTCCGTCCCAGTTCAATTTTATCTTCATGAAACGGCAAAGATAGCATATATTTGCAATGATGTTGCATGTTTTAAAAAAACATCCATGCACATTTTGAATAGCACAAATGCTGAAGAAAAAATATAAACCCTGGATATACCTGTTGTTTTTTACAGCCCTTCTCGTCGGATTCTGGCTGGCTATTTACAAAGACGGCCCATTCAATAAAGCACCGCTTGCGGTTATCAATGCCAATATTACTTCGTTCCGCTTTGTCAACCAAAACGGAGATACCATCACGCAAAAAAATACAGAAGGAAAAGTTTACGTGGCCGAATATTTCTTTACAACCTGCAAAGGCATTTGTCCAAAAATGAATGCCAACATGAGACGGGTTTATGATGCTTTCAAGAATGAAAATGATTTTTTGATTTTATCTCATACCTGTATGCCGGAAACAGACAGTTTACCTCTACTGAAAGCTTATGAAATTAAAATGATAAATGGGCAATTGACAAAAAAAGACAATGATTACAAAGTGGAATATAATGGCCAGGCAACAACAACTGCTTCAAATAATAAATGGCATTTTCTCACCGGGAAAAAAGAAGATTTATATAGTCTGGCAAGGCAGGGTTATATGATTGACGACGGCAAGCCCGACAGCTCACAATCTGTTGCCGATCAGTTTATTCACACCCAGTTCTTTGCTCTGGTAGATCGAAATGGAAGAGTAAGAGGAATATATGATGGGCTTAAAGAAGAAGAAATAAAAAAATTATTGAAAGATATTCCGATGCTATTGGAAGAAAAAATTGATCATAAAAGATTCATGAATGGATTTAGTAATACACCAGGATAAAATGAATCAAATAATTGACATACTGAAAAAAAATGGCCTTAGTATCACTGAGGGAAGAGTGCAGATTCTGGAACTCTTCCTTCAAAATGAAGGCGCGCTTTCTCATGCCGATATAGAGAAAAAAACTTCTGCTGCATTCGACAGGGTTACTGTTTACAGAACATTGCAAACATTTGTAGAAAAAGGTATTGTGCATCAAATTCCAACAACCGACAACTCCATTCTTTATGGCTTATGTAAAGACCATTGTGAAGCAGGCCATCATCATGATGAACATGTGCACTTTGTCTGCAACAACTGCAACAAAACCATTTGTCTGGATGATGTAACCGTGCCGAAAGTCAATTTACCTAAGGGATTTAAACCACTTCAGGCGGCAATGGTAGTAAAGGGGTTTTGTGATGATTGTAAATTCAACTAAAAGTAGAACTGCTTTTTCAATTATAATTTATCTAGCTCCTCTTTCACAAATTCCATCAGTATCCTGATTTTTTCCGGTGAAAAATCAAATTCCAGTCCGGCTGTTTTATACAATTCAGGAAGCGTGCGCGTTCCACCCAGTTTGAGTACTTCGCAATAATTTCGCAAGGCTGTATCCTTGTCTTTTTTGTACTGCATCCACATACCAATAGCGCCCAATTGTGCAATGCCGTATTCAATATAATAAAACGGTACTTCATACAAATGAAGCTGTCTTTGCCATGCATTACTTCTGAAATTTTCCAGTCCGATGTAATCAATCTCATCATCTTTAAATTCCGCCAATATACTCACCCATTGATTTGTTCGTTCTGCGTGGGTATGATTGGGATGTTCATAAATCCAGTGCTGGAATTTATCTATAATGGCAATCCAGGGGAATATGGTAATAACCCTTTCAAGCTGATGTATTTTCGCTCTTTGCAAATCGGAGGGTTTGTCAAAAAAACTATCCCAGTAATCCATACTGAACAATTCCATTGACATGCTTGCCACTTCGGCGATTTCCATCGGATATTCTTTAAAACCGCTTAGTGGTAAATCGTGTGCCAAAAAAGAATGAATGGCGTGTCCGCCTTCATGAACCATGGTCGTAACATCATGCATCTGACCTGCAGCGTTCATAAAAATAAAAGGAGCACCACTTTCAGCAAGCGGACAGTTATATCCTCCGGGAGCCTTTCCCTGCCTGCTTTCCAGGTCAAGATGATTCATCTGTTTCATTTTTTCCAGACAATCACCAAAAAAAGGATTCAGTTTTCGAAAACAATCTGTTGATTTTTTCAAAAGATCTTCACCGGAAGTAAAAGGTTGCAACGGGGTGATGCCTTCAGGCTCAGCTTCCAAATCCCAAGGCCTTAAGGTCTCAAGCGATAGACTGTCTTTTTTTCTTTTGTAAATTTCATTCACCAAAGGAAGCACATGCAACTTCACTGCCTCATGAAATGCATAACACTCATCTTTGGTGTAATCAAATCTTCCCAATTCTTTAAAGCGGTAATCTCTATAATTTTCATACCCGGCATTGACAGCCTCTTTATGCCTTAAAGCTATGAGTTTATCAAAAAGCTCATCCAGAGAATTTTTATCTTTCGATCTTCTTTCCTGTATTTTAAAATACACCTGCTCTCTAAGCGTTCTGTCATGATTCTGAAGAAATTTACCGGCTTGTTGCAGCGTGTATTCTTTCCCGTTAACCTCAACGGTCATGGCTCCCGTAATTTGTCCGTATTGCTGTTGCAAAACGGCGATTTCAGCCTGAAGGGGTATGTTCTCCTCACGAAACAATTCAATACTTTTTTTTACATTCCTCAAGTAAGTAAAATACGTATCATGATCCAACGCTGCGAGCGCAGGCGAAGCCAATAATTTTTTATTGAGCGCATCGGAATATGGCTGAATTTTGGGTTGTATTTCAAGACAGAAAAACTGAAAGGCTTCTTCAAGTTCTTTATTTTGTGTATCACAGGTCATTTTGATCTGTCGCCAGCACGCGTCTTCACTCACAACGGATTCCAGCTCGCTCTGGTCATGTAAAAACTGAGTAAGATTTTTAAGCGTTGATATATCCCGATCCAACAAATCCTTGAAATACGGCTCCAATGAAGTCCAGTCGGTCACAACAAAATTTTCAGGCAAAAACCTTCTTGCTGTCTTTTTTATATCTGCGGAATAGTTCATAGGTAAAAATCCGCCTGTGGCGGAATTTGGTAAAAATGGATTATGAAAAAGCTATGCCATTTTTCTTGGCGTATTTATTTTCTTGGCTGGGGCATTCTTTACTGTTGATGCTTTGGTCGGTGCCGTTTTGGCAGCAGATGTTTTCTTTTCTGCAACTGTCTCAACGGAAACATCTTCTTTGTCTTGAGCCGTATCTGAAAGTTTGATTTCAATATTGTTTTTTGTAATCAAATCATACCACTTGATGATTTTTTTCATATCACTTCCGTACACTCTTTCAAAATCCAACTCGGGATACACTTTTTCAAAAAAAGCCCTGATGGCTTTTGCATCCGCCTTGCTGTCGGGTAAAGGTTCTTTATTGTTTTTAATGGCTTCCAATAGCTCCACTAAATTAATATTGCTTCCGGTTGTATATATCTCTATGCTTTCCAGATGAGAGAAACTATGCAAGCGGTTACTTACAAATTTGGTACTTTTGTCTTCCAATGATTTCACAATACCTCCGTCGGCTTTGGAAGAAACCATTTCAAACAAACCACTAAGCCCGGTTACGGCTACTAACTTTTTGTATTCCATGTGCGTTTTCAATTTTTGAGAATGCAATATAACAGATAAAATCAAAAAATACCGACAAAAAATAATTGGAAATTATTGTATAAACTACATGCTTTTTTTTAAAAACACCACACCTACACATGCAAATAAAATCATTTCTTTTTATACTCGGGTTGATCATTGCAACACCTGGATTTTCCCAAAAGGGAAAAATTCCCACAATCAGAAGAAAGGAGGGAAGAAAAATAGCCACTAAACAAATCAGGGCCCCCAGCCAGCCGGAGGGCTCGAAATTGGAAATCGCCCCTAGATAGGCGGCAAAAGAAAAAAGAGGGCCTGGA
>VERM01000476.1 GCA_018882645.1 Ferruginibacter sp. | reverse complement strand
CTGTGAGAGAATTCTTATTCTTGTTTTTTGCTATTAGAAACAAGGCCATTTTGTGATGAGGGTATTTAAGAAGGATTTGCTGCAATAATTGCATCGTTTGACTTTCTTTTTGTGGTTCTGCGATGCTTTTAATCTTTTCAGATTTGTATCTTGTTGGTTTCTTTTTGATAATCGCTTCCAGTGTTGCCAGTTTAGCGGGTGAGACGATTCCGGATTGCTTTGCCTTTCCATATAAACCTTCCAATTGCTTTTTGCTCAAACCACCTCGGTTGCAATATTGCTGATGCAGACTTTTTATAAATTCATTTTTAGGTTTTTCGCTCATCAGACTTTCAAGAATGTTCAATATGATGTTTATTTCAGCCAGAAAATAACGATTTTAGAAGTTGATGTTTGTAAATACGAAAACTGATCTTCAGATATTTTTTGAATTTTAAAAGGGTAATGTATTTTAAAACTTTCAAAGTCATTCAATCTTATCCAACAACATTCAAATACATTATTTAAGATTGTATATTCTTGCTTTCTTTTTGTACTGATCTTTTATTCCTCTTATGATTTCTCTGTATTATAAATATTTAATTCAAAATAATAAAGTCCGATTTTTCAACCGGACTTTTATTTTGATTAAGCAATTTATTAAATATCGATAGCTTCTCCGTAAGCCGCTGCTGTAGCTTCTTTCAGACCTTCACTCATAGTAGGGTGAGGGTGAACGGCATTTAGAATTTCATGTGCGGTTGTTTCCAGTTTTCTTGCAACAACTGCTTCTGCAATCATTTCAGTAACGTTGTTACCTACCATGTGGCAACCCAAAAATTCACCATATTTGGCATCATAAACAACTTTAATAAAACCATCTGTGGATCCTCCTGCAACAGCTTTGCCACTGGCAACAAACGGGAATTTACCTACTTTGATTTCATAGCCCGCATCTTTTGCGGCTTTTTCCGTATATCCTACAGAGGCAATCTCCGGCGTGGTATAAGTACAACCTGGAATATTATTGTAATCAATAGCTTCGGGTTTGTGACCACTTAGGTGTTCGGCTGCATTGATTCCTTCTTTGGCCGCAACGTGTGCCAAAGCTTGACCCGGAGTACAGT
>VERM01000156.1 GCA_018882645.1 Ferruginibacter sp. | reverse complement strand
ATAATAACGAAATTTCATTTAGTTACTATGCATATAATAATTTTAGGGGCCAGTATATTAAATTTTTTAGGTTTAAGTGCTCATAGAGAAAAATTGTAAACCAAATGATGAATGATTTAAATCAAATTTATTGATCGGATTGAAAGATGGCTCTATCGCTATCGCACAAATTTGACAATATCAAAAGTTTTTTCAGTCGTTTTCAGCAGTCCCAACTCAAATAATGAATCATTAAAGCTTCTGGGAAATTGCATTCCGATTTTCTAAAACCACAAATACTTAAGAACCAAATAGAGTTTTCCTTTTGAAAGTTGCAATGAATTAATAATTACATAATTATTTATTAACAAACATAAGAATAATAAAATGTAACATTGTAGGAGTGTATCTACCCCTCATAAACTGATAAATTTTGTGTAGTGTTCTAGTGCGGACTAAAAAAATATGAAATGAGCAACTCTAATCATAAAAATGAACCAGTAATGTTTTTGGGAAATGCAGTGATTGAAGAAGGATGCCGTATAGGTCAAGACGTTACCGTAGGAAATTTCTCCATTTTAAAAAAGGATGCAGAAATTGGAAATAAAACTAAAATTGGACAAAATGTGATTATTCCCGAAGGTGTTATAATCGGAAAAAATTGTGAAATACAAAATAATGTTTGTTTTAACTCAGGAGTAATATGTGAAGAAGAAGTATTTATTGGACATGGTGCGGTTTTTACAAACGTATATTTCCCTCACCAGCACATCATGGTAAATCATAAAAGGGCTAAAATGGACACAAAGATTCAGCAAGGAGTAAAAATTGGAGCAAATTCAACAATTGTATGCGGAGTTGTAATCGGTAGGTATGCATTTATTGCAGCAGGATCAATTATTTCAAACGATGTCAAGCCTTATGCATTAGTATCGGGGAATCCTGCTAAACAAATTGGATGGATGAGTGAGTATGGAAGCAAAATGAACTTTCATAACAAAACAAGAACATCAATCTGCTCGATTAGCGGACATAGCTACAAACTTGACCATAATGGGGTGAGGAGAATTAGCTAATAACCATTTTTTAATTCTTTAATTCGGCAGTAAATCTGAGTAAAATAGCCCATTTTAGTAATCGCGAAAGCGAGTCCTCTGTAACCATTTAAAAATCCACCCATAAAAATATAGCTTCCAATAAAAAAGAATGGTCCTATCAAAGGGGTTTCAATGAAGTAATATTTTATTTTTTGTTTTAATGTCCAACTGCCCTTTGTTGTGGAATCATTTTTTGCTTTTAGATAGCGCAAAGCCTCCCAATTTGCATATTCAGCATGTTTTTCCCAATAATGCTGAATTCCCCGATAGTCACGATGATCAATCGGACTACGTATTTTCCCAGCTTTACCTGAAAGTATTGGATGCTCATGTATTTCCATATCGAGCCCACTCCACCTGTCTTCATTTATTCTTTCATATTCCGCACTACCAACTTTAAAAAGAGCCAGCTTGTGAAGTGGGTAGCCCCCAATCATTTTTTTATCCATGAAATAAATACTGTATGTAAGCCAATACCCATCAAATCCGTCCTTTTTGGATAATGCGCGGGTTAATTCATTTTTGAAAGCATTAGTAAGATATTCATCAGCATCTAAAAATAAAATCCATTTTGTGTCAGGAGTGTGATTTCGTAGGTACCAGTTTCTTTTTTTTGGAAAATTTCCATCCCACCTAAAATCAATTACTTCTGCTCCAAATGAAACTGCAATATCAACAGTATTATCGTCACTACCGGAATCAATCACAACAATTTTTTGTGCAAAATCTTTTCCTATCGCCTCCAGGCAAACAGGCAAGTTTTTTGATTCATTTTTAACAGGAATTGCTATCGTTAAGTCAAGTGCCATTCTATAATTCATTTTAATACTCTTTCTTTTAAAGGTTTACAAGGATGGCCGGAACAAACTTTCCATGCAGGCATACTTGATGCCACTAGTGACCTTGCTCCAATGACACATCCCTCTCCAATAGTCACGCCCGGATGAATGAAAACTTCCGCTGCTACCCATACATTATCCTTTATTATGATTGGCCGGGTATACAATGAAAATCCTTTTAGCTGATAATCATGCGTACCTGTACAGAGATGAGATCCTTGAGAAACTACGACATATCTACCAATATCAATGCGCCCTTGTGAATATAAAATTACACCATTTGCAATTCCTGAATAATCACCAACGGATAAATTCCATGGTGCCCAAATTTTTACTTTTGGATAAACATGTACTCCCCTCCCTATTTTCGCACCAAAAACACGCAATAAAAAAGAACGCCATGGATGAAGCGGCTTTGGCGAGAATCGAAACAGAAATAAATAAACAAATTCCCAAAGTAAACGAGCAGTCCTATTCCCGATAGTAAAAGAAGGGCCGGTATGAGTATTGACATTTACAGAGCTCATTAGTTATATTCTAAATTGAGGCAATAAAAAACGAAATATCCCCCTTATAAAATATTCCAGTCTCTTTGTAAATGATTTATAATTGACATTCCAATGCGCTCCATATCCTACAGGATTGACATTGAATGGAAATCTGAGTATTATTCGCTTATCTATATTTTCTATAGGCTTTAAGATTCTGTAATACAATGTTTCGAAATGACTTGTTTCACCTGGAGTCATTTCATTAAATGCTCTTTTTAATTTTCTATTAAAAAAATCTTTATTGACAACTAATAATGTTGTTAAAATATATCTTTTTGATTTTCCGGCAAATGAATAATCTCTTGAATCTGCTAAAAATAATGTAGAACCCTTGACACTATTAAGCAAGGATTTTAATTTGGGAAAATATAAACGACCGGTCACTTTTATGAAAAATTTTGTTTGATTAATCAGCCTGCTTTGTTCTGCAGCAATATCAATCATTTCCAGTTCGGAATAGCCATAATGAATACCCGGAGGGATGGGTTTCGGAACTATTTGTAAAAATTCAATATTGCGATTGTAAACATTTTCGTTTTCTGAAATAGCTTTGAAAGAATCCAATGGATATCCGGAATTATCAATAAATACAATGTTCAATATCTGAGAGGCGTTGTAATTGAGCCAAAACCGAAAAGCTGTTTCATAATCTATTAATCTTTGTGCTATATCAGATCTGAATCGAGGATTATTATATGCAATTGTATTATAGGGTCTAATACAAGCAGTCATTAGCAAAGTAAATTTCTTATCCTGCATATTATAAAAAAGTACATTAAAAAATAAGCAGATCAATCAATCGGTTGGCTGCTGATTCAACAGTGTATTTTTTTTTAAATAGATTTTTTGAATTTATCATCATCTCAGTTTTTTTATCACTAGAAAGTTCAAACCATTTTAATAATAAATCAATCACTCCTTCGAGGGTAGGTGAAGCAGTAAATCCAGCATCTGCTTGAGATATATCAAGGTGTATATTGACTTGATTGCTGATCAGTACCGGCTTACCGCATGCCAAAGCTTCAACAACAGCGATCCCGAAGTTTTCTTGATAGCTTGGTAATATAAAAGCATCACAACCATATAAAGCACCCCATTTAGCATTACCACTCAGCATACCAGAAAAGAAAACATGTTGCTTTATATTATTATTTGCATGTATAATATTCAATATTTTCTTACCATAAGCAGAATCGATACCGGGGCCTGCAATTACAAGCTTGGGAAGCTTTACAGATGAATTCAATAATTTCGTGTATGCATTTATTAGCAGATCGACTCCTTTCTTTTCGTCGAGTCTTCCAAGAAAAAGTATATATGATGAATTTCCTAATCCTTTGACCTTTGATAAAAACTCGTTTTTCATATTCTCAGAAAACGGTGGGGGATTCTCTATACCATAACCAATGTTCAATTCGATTTTTGGATAATAGCCATTGAAAGTTTTTTTGGCGAGTTTTAATTCCATTTCACATGTAAACAATAATCCATCCGCGCGTCTTACAACTCGTTTTTCAATCATTTGCCAGTAGATAGTGTTTCGAATTGCCTTAAATTTCCTTTTTTTATATTGTTGAAACCATGGATCCAGCATGCCGTGAGGAATAATATATAAGCGAGGGATATTTTTAGTGTATCTTTTTTTTAAATTACGTATGGCTTTCGTAACAGCATAACTATGATACAACCATAATCCTCTCACTAAAACCAGGTCATAATCAGGAAGATGATTCAATAACCATTGATATAGCTTTGGATTGAATTTCCATGGAGTTATGGATTTACCCAAAGCATGTATAACAAAAGAATCATTTTGCAGAAATTCAGAACTGGGGGCATCCAGACAAACAACTTCTACGGAAATTCCATTTCTGGATAAAGGAGGGACAATATTTCTAATTCCCTGACATGGACCACCTGTAACCGGATCCATACTGTTGATGATATTCAGTATTCTGAAGCTCAAATACTAAATTTTATTAAAACGAATAGATATTTCCGGTTAAAATAACCTTTGAAATTGTTCCCAAGTGACCAAATTTAAAAAGTCGTTTCTGTTTTCATTAAATGCATTCCAGTCAGGCACAATAAAATTTCCTGGCGTTAATACATTATCAACTTTAATCACTCCGATACCATAATCAGCATCTATT
>VERM01000155.1 GCA_018882645.1 Ferruginibacter sp. | reverse complement strand
ATAAGAAGATGTTACGATGAGACGATTTGACGATGAGACGATGTGACGATGTGACGATGAGACGATGTGCCGATGAGACGATGTGCCGATGAGACGATGAGCCGATGAGACGATGTGCCGATGTGACGATGAGCCGATGAGACGATGTGACGATGTGCCGATGAGACGATTTGACTAATCGACCAATCGACTAATTGACTAATCGACCAATCGACTAATCGACTAATTGACCAATTGACTAATCGACTAATTGACTAACTTTGTATCATGTCAAAAACCGTGGCCTTACATACACTTGGATGCAAGCTCAACTTCAGCGAAACTACTGCTATTGCCAGAATGCTGGAAAATGACGGTTTTGAAAAAAAGAACTTTGACGAGATTGCCGATCTGTATGTGATCAACACTTGCTCTGTAACCGAAAATGCGGACAAAGAATGCCGACAGCTGGTCAGGCGGATACAAAAAAAAGCTCCAGATGCAATGGTGGTGATTACCGGCTGTTACGCTCAACTCAAACCCCAGGAAATTGCTTCTATCCCTGGTGTAAATCTCGTACTTGGGGCTGCAGAAAAATTCAACATTGTCAGCCACCTCAAAGATCTCACTCAAAACGATAGCGGAAAAATATGCAGTTGCGACATCGAAGATGTCAATGTGTTTACACCCTCCTATTCCGTTAAAGAACGTACCAGGGTATTTTTAAAAGTGCAGGACGGATGCGATTATAATTGCAGTTTTTGTACCATACCCATGGCGAGAGGCAAAAGCAGAAGTGACAGCATTGAAAATGTATTACAGAAAGTGGAAGAAATTGCAAAAGGCGGAGCAAAGGAAGTAGTATTGACAGGCATCAATCTGGGTGATTTTGGTAAAGGGGCTATTGTAAATAAAAAACATATTGAAGACTTTCAATCACTTATCCAAACGCTTGACAGGCAAGCCACCATTGAGCGATTCAGAATATCATCCATAGAACCGAATCTGCTGAGCAATGAGATTATTGAGCTGGTAAGCAACAGTAAAAAATTCATGCCGCATTTTCATATCCCATTACAGAGCGGAAACAACAAGATATTGGCGGATATGCGTCGACGTTATAAAAGAGAACTATATGCAGAAAAAGTGGGAGTTATAAAACTATTGATGCCGCATGCCTGCATCGGCGCCGATGTGATTGTGGGATTTCCGGGAGAAACCGATGAAGACTTCAAAGTTACCGCAGAATTTATCGAATCTTTGGATATTTCCTATTTGCACGTCTTCACCTACTCCGAACGCGACAACACCCATGCACTCAATCTGTCTCCGGTGGTTCCTGTATATATAAGAAATGAACGAAACAAAATCCTTCGCAACATCAGTTATCTCAAGATGCAGGACTTTACAAATAAACACATCGGCCAAACCCGAAAAGTCCTTTTCGAAAATGTCAATAAAAACGGCATGATGGAAGGATATTCAGACAACTACATAAAAATCACTTCCCCCTTTAAAAAAGAATGGGTGAACACAATTGTAGATTGGACAATTTGACCAATCGACTAATCTGATTTACGTTTAGACGCAGCAATAATCTTTGTTATGATTTTAATAATAGATTTTATTTCAACTAATAAATGAGTACATTCAACGTATCCCGATTCTTTACACAATAATAGCCAATACTCGGATTCCTCTGCTTCTTTAGCTGCTATTTTAAATTTATGAATAAAGTCATTTTTGCTCTCGGCATTTTGCGCTTCTCGAATATTGGCACCAATACTTGTCCCAGATTTTAGTAATTGTTTCGCAATTACAAACCTTTTTTCTTCCTCTAATACAGAACAATATTTTATTATTTTCAAAGAAAAATCAAAACTTAGGGTTAAAATTAAATTTGACATAGCCAATTGCAATTTTTAACCACAATTATAAAAAACACATCAATTAAACCCTGATAATTGTACTAAATAAAATTTATTAGAACTGAATTTTATTAACCTTGGCGATTTTACCAATCGACTAATTGACTAATCGACCAATCGACTAATCGACCAATTGACTAATTGACTAATCGACTAATTGACCAATCGACCAATCGACCAATTGACTAATTGACCAATCGACCAATCGACTAATCGACTAATCGACCAATTGACTAATTGACCAATCGACCAATCGACTAATCGACCAATTGACTAATCGACTAATCGACCATTCGACTAATCGACTAATTGAAAATATCCGAATTTTCGAATGTGTGAACAGACAAATGCTCTTTAAAAATCGCCCTGTTAACGGGATTGATTAATGAATGGAGATGACGGGGGTGATGAATGTCCGTTCCTAGATATGAATATAAATTGTTCTTTAAAATATACTTTGCGGCTTTCATGGGCTGTTTACCATAATAACCGGTGAGTGAAAGCAAATTCAACTGAAGACGAAACCCCATTTCCACTAATTGATGATACATGGAAAAGTCGTTGAAATAATAAGGATATCTTTCAGGATGCGCAAGTACGGGTTTATAACCGGCCAATGACAATTCAAATGAAAACTGACTGGGTCTGTCGGGCATCAGCGCATAAGAAAATTCCGTCAGAACAGCATTGCCATTGATTGTAAGTAATTTCTGATTGGATTTTAACAATTCAAAAAAATACCCATCCAGCATATATTCGGCTGCAGCCCTGACCTGAAAATCTATCCCTTGTTTAAACAATTCGTCTCTTAAAAGATTCAATGCATGAGCAATGGTTTCCGGATTGTTTCTGTAAAGATCAGAGATAATGTGAGGAGTGGCAACAGATTGGGTGACTCCTACACTCATCAATCCTTTGATCAATTCAACAGAAGCCTCCACATTGGGAGCACCGTCATCTATACCCGGAATAATATGCGAGTGCATATCCGTGGTAAAAGGGAAAAAGCTGGTATCTCGTTTTTTTCTGAAGAAAAAATTGAACATGATTGATAATTCATTGCGAAGATACAAATTGCAATAAAGAATAAAAAATCAGCAGAAAATACATACAGGAAGACCTTCAACCCCTTCAACCCCTTCAACTCCTTCAACAACATTCAACTATTTTCAACAATATTCAACGGGGTTTTTCTTTTACATTCAATTTATCACCTCACCCCCAACCCCTCTCCAAAACAGTTTGTTCTGCGTTTGGGGTTTGGTGTTAAATCTTCCATTCGCTTCGCGCGTTTGGAGTTATTTTGTTTGGTGTTTGGTGTTCGATTGCCACTTCAACAACATTCAACTTCATCAACTTATTGAATCATACTTTATCCCTTGGCAAAAAGAACCCCTTAATACAATTAGGATTAATTATTGATAGTTGAATATGATTTTTTTCTCTGAAGCCGGCAGTTGGATATAATTCTTTGCCTTCAACAAATACCCCACGAACGGAGTCATAAGGCTGGAGATTATTTTCATCTCTAAATCTATGGTGAAGATTAATGACAGCACAATCTAATTGCCTCCAAATCCTGTCAGGATTGCCTCTATTAATACCCGGATTCGTGTTTGTCAATATTTCCCAACCGGAAGAATTTTGCAATTCGCAGTAATACTCGTAAGCATCTTTAAGTGTTTGCAAACAATAGTAGTCTGTTAAATCAAGACAATATCCTAAATCTATTATAGCACCCAGTACTGCAGGATTTTTTATTCTTGGTTTATTCTTTTGAGGATAATTGTAAAGATTATTAATAAATTCTTCTGCGCGAGACGGGCTGTTTTCCCAAAAATACATCCCTTTACCTAACCAATCATAATTGTTTTCACTGGATTTGAATTTTATTTTTTGAGTAAGAATGTCTAATGCTACACTTTTTTCGCATCCATGAAAACCCAAAATTAATCCGGACTTTGTTGTGTACATATCTCTTTGTAGACTTTCTTAAGATTTCCATTTTTTGTAAATATTCCCGCCCTAACTAAAATAGATTGTGCCTCCAATTTGTTATTTCTTATTTCTTTTCTTTTTTTATCAAGAAGCTTTTTAATTGCCTCATACTCAATTTTGCTCATAATCCAAGTTGTTTAGTGTGACATAAAAATACAAAATAATTCCTGTACTTGCAATATGTATTGGATAAATGGTTGATCAACCCCTGCCTACAGCAACCCCTTCAACAATATTCAACCATTTTCAACAATAATCAACAGGTTTTTTCATTTTACATTTTACATTCAATATTTTAAATTCAATTTCTCACCTCACCCCCGGCCCCTCTCCTAAAGGAGATGGGAGTAATGCTTCAACTACTTCAACCGCTTCAACAACATTCAACTATTTTCAACAATATTCAACCGAGGTTTGAGAAGTTTCCTTTAATCTCTTCAAACAATTACACTTATAAAAAATCATTCCAAAATAAATACAATCACACAATTAGTATTATTTTTGTGATATAAATCACATTTTTGTCACTAATTAATGTAAGATGTATATTTCAAGATCAATTGAAACTGAGCTCATAGAATGGAAAAATTCACCCAAGAGAAAACCGCTTATTTTAAAAGGGGCCAGACAGGTTGGTAAAACATCTTTACTGAAATGGTTGGGTCAAAACGCTTTTTCAAGTATTGCCTATTTCAACTTTGATGAAAACCCGGAG
>VERM01000154.1 GCA_018882645.1 Ferruginibacter sp. | reverse complement strand
CTGCTGCTCCATCCGTATCAGATTCAAAACCTTCTGAAGTCGAACCAGAACTTTGATCAGAGATTTGTGGATCACGAACGCTCAATGCAAATTGAACAGAACCGCTGTAACCGAAGTCTGTATCAAAATCATCATCTAGACAGCGATAAGATACAAGATGTGAGGCATTTACAGTACCTCCAAACCATTCGAAAGCATCATCGTTTATAAAAGAGCACTGTACATAATCTATGATAGTATTTCTACCAACAGCACCAAGCGTAAGACCATTAATCTCCTGGTCTTGAGCAAAAACATATCCACCATACTCGATACGCACATATTTTAGGTTGCCTGAATTATCTTCATTGTCCGGATTACTTCCTCCGCCGTATTGGGTATCATCAGATGCAGCTATACCTTCAATATTGGCAGTACCTCCAGGCCTGTTCAATGTACCCTTGCCAAGTATAACCAGTCCTCCCCAATCACCTAATGCCCTTGAACCAGCCGGCTGGTTAGACGTAAAAACAATTGGATTAGAAGATGTACCAACAGCATTAATTTTTGATCCTTTTGTAATGACCAAAGATGAATTAGCTACAGACTTATCACCCAAAATTTTTGTTCCAGGCTGAATTGTTAATGTAGCGCCGTTTTTTACATAGATTAAACCCTGAATCAGGTAAACATTGTTACTGGTCCAAGTAGTATTGGAGGTAATTGCCGAACTAACTGTTACGGTCGGATTGCCGTATTCCGTGTTTTGCGGATCCCAATTGGTCCAACCAACTGTCCACGGATTTTCCGGAGCAGGGGCAAAAGCACCTCGATAGTCAACCACCTTGAAGAAAGGGTTTTGAGCATGGATAACACCCATTGTGAGCATTAACACTAGAAATGATAGATTTTTTTTCATATTATTTACGCCTTTTTTAATGGCATTGCAAAAATTGTAAATCAGTGTTAAGAATTCTAAAAACAATCATTAATTATAAATTACTTTAGTGTTACGAAATCGTTATCGATAAAATAATGCTGATAATAAAAAGAGAATGAGAATGATTAGGAATTAAAACTTATAAGTGAAGCTTAGAGATATTGTCCTACCAAAATTTACCATTGTTCTTGTGCCGTCTAAATTTTTATCGTATTTGTTGTTGTCATTATTATCCTCAAAAAATATAAGTTTCTGAGCAAGAATATCTCTAACATTCAATTTGAAATCCATATTTTTCGATGGTATCGATTTGGTGATCTGAAAATCAAGTAATGTCCTGCCATTTTCCCAAAGATTAGGCTCAAATAAAAATCCGTCCTGAGTAGCATCTCCGTTACTGGCAAGGAAAATACGCTGACCATATCGATTGACTGATAATGTAGAGGACAGATTATTCCCATCGTCCTGATAAGTCAGCCCTGCATTGATGACATATGGTGATTGACCTTGCATGGCACGTGTACGATTGAAATAATAATTATTTACATCATTGACTTTTAGTCTTACTTTTGATTGCAGCCATGTAAAATTTCCAAAAAAAGTCAATTTGCTTAACAAAGAATTATTGGTAGATCTAAATAATTCACCTATTAATGTGCGAATCTCCAACTCCAGACCAAACAATTCTGCACCAGGAGTATTTTTATAAGTCAATGTTCTATCCTGGTTGGTTGCAGAGATTAGTTCAATAGGATCGGTGAAATTTTTATAAAATCCGGAAAACGAAATGAGCTGTGCTTTACCCGGGAAGAATTCATATCGGATATCATAATTTTGGATAGAAGCTCTTGTTAGAGAAGTATCTCCAAATACTGAATATCTGATCGTATAATCTCTGAAAAGAAATGGAGCCAACTCCCTAAATTCAGGCCTATTTAGTGTTCTTGAATAACAAACCCTGATATTTTGTTTGGTGTTTAATGAATAAACAACATTTAAAGAAGGCAGCCAGTCTATCTTTCTTGTATTTAAACGAACCGGAGTAAACTGATTTATATCAGCACTAAGCTTTTGTGTAAAATCTTCCATTCTTACACCATAAATCAATCTCAATCTTTTTCCCCATCTTTGATCAGCCATTACATACGCTGAAATTAAATTTGTAGACGCCGTATAGATGTCTCTGATTTCAGTAATGTCTTTTAAGGCAAACCCGGTTTTGCCTCCTCTTATTTTACCCATGTTGGCTTTCTGAAAAATAACATCAGGATTCTGTGACAGAAGAGAATTATCGAAGGTGCTTGAGTTATAATTGGCAAATGCAAGCAATCGGGGGTTAAAGCTTCTGTCTCTGACCTGATAACTAACCCCGGCTTTGAAAGTTGATTGAATAAATTCTGAAAATTTGAAAGCCCTGGAAAAATCTCCCTTAATGTTATATACTTTCTCTTTCG
The DNA here is from genome assembly GCA_018882645.1 of Ferruginibacter sp. GTDB lineage: Bacteria > Bacteroidota > Bacteroidia > Chitinophagales > Chitinophagaceae > Ferruginibacter. Next base: position 2,251 of record VERM01000154.1, on the reverse strand, counting down.
TTATCGAATAGAAAGTTAAACCTGCTGTGTTATCGTTATCCACAGGATTGATTTCATATAATTTCGCAAGATAAGAAGATGCGCCCGCTATACTGTCGTATACCATTCTTCTCAATGCTGGTACATCACGTCTAATATTGGAAAAAGAACCTACCCAATTGAACTTCAGTTTGCTGTCAGGGAAGAAATGTTCTCCAATAAGTTGACTGGAAAAAATTTTGTTTCCGGTAAACCAAAGAGCATAAGATTTAGTGAACAAGTTCTTTTCATTGATAACATCGTCCTGACCTTGTCTTGTTACAACCCTGTCATCAGTATTGATACTAAAGATATTCTTTAGACTGAAACTATTGTTATTGTTCAATTTTAATGACACATTTCCAATTACACCAATGAGGGTTTGTGTAGAAAAAGTTTCCTCCTTGTAAATCCTTTGTGAAATATTGGCATATTCAGGTGCAAAAAACATTCGGTCTCCGAAATTCCGGGTAAACGATTTATTGTAGGTAACAGAAAAAATTGTGCCTATGAAGTCCTTATCGTTCCTTTGATAATTTCTCCCACTTATGTATTGGAATGAGAGATTGGGAGTTGTTATTGTGTTCGCCAAACCCCAGTTTTTAGGTTGATATGATTTTGCATAATTAATTCTTTGATCAATACCAAGTGATTTGAATGTTACGACATCTGGCATTGTTCCAGGTAGAGCCCTTGATCGATCAATACCCAAAAAATCCATAGCACCCCCCTCGTAATATTTTTTATTCTGAAAAGTAGCAATTGTATTTGCTCCCATCCCAATTGACAGGGACTTGAAATTTTCAGTGGGAATTCCTTTGGTATTAATTGCAATCTGTCCACCCGCAAATTCACCAGGCATATCGGGTGTTGCTGTTTTATAGATAATCAGATTATCAAGCATATTTGAGGGGAAAATATCAAATGCAAATGCTTTTCGGTCGCTCTCGGAACTGGGTAGTGGTGCCCCATTAAGAAAAGCTGCATTGTATCTATCATTGAGACCTCTGACTACTGCAAATTTATCCTCCTGCAAACTAGCTCCGCTGACTCTTTTAAGTATATCTCCGGTATTTCTGTCCGGTGTCTTTTTAATGGTTTCAGCAGAAATACCATCGCTTACACTGGCACTATTTTTTTGGGCAATCAACAAAGAACTGACAGTTTCTTTTGGTTTTGTTGAAGATGAAGTACTTTTCACTACCACTTCTCCCTCGGCTGATTTCATCTCAAGTACTACATCAAGATTTATTACTTCTCCCTCATTTATTTTTATATTAGGAATGGATTTTGAAGCGTATGAAACGTAAGAACACTCCAGCAAATATTCTCCCGGATTGAGCCCACTGATAGCGAACCCTCCATTTTGATCTGTTTGAGTTGACTTTTTATTCCCGCTGGAAACACTCACTGTTGCTCCGATTAATACCTCTCCAGTTTTAGCACTTAAAACCTTACCAACTATTTTACCTTGCTGAGCATAAATACTGCTTATGAAAATTGAAAATACAATTGTCAGTACATATTTCTTTACTTGCATTGATGTAATGTAATTTATAACACAAAAAAAATAAAAATTAAAAATTACAATGACATTACTGAGTTATGTATCTATTACATTTACATTACGAAATTGTTAACTAAAGGAATTTATTATTTAACTGAAATAATTGAAAGCTCCCAAAAACTTTATACCTCGGCAATAATGTAAATAAATCTTGTTGGAGTGAAGGGTGAGCCGCAATATAGCTGACCAGCTAGAACTGTTCGTAGCACCGGTATTCGGACTCAACCAATACTGCGTACCCGTGCTCTTCATCTTGCCGCCAGCAACTGATGTGCTCCCTAAGAAATCTGTTAATGTCGTCCACTCCGCATCAGTAGGCACATGCCAGCCCACAGGACATACATTTTTATTGCCATTGGTAGCTGGATTAATCGCATACCAGTTGTATAATGCTCCCATTTTATTGTTTACATAAGTTGTCTTATCATTATTATACCAGCACATCATGGGTTGTTGCAAAGGATTTTGATTATTCCAGTTACTCGCCCATTGGGTATTGTCTGTTACCAAAGGAATGTTACTGCCATCTCTGTATTTGGTTGTACGCAGATTCTCCGCCATCCATATCTGCGTGCCTATGGTTACAATTGGGTAAACATTTCCGTCTATATCCGTAACGCTTGGTACTGGGGTTGTAAAACTTACCTCATTGCCATAGGCCGTACC
>VERM01000153.1 GCA_018882645.1 Ferruginibacter sp. | reverse complement strand
GGTCAATAGTGTATAATTTTGCGTACTGCCCGGATTTTCTTTGTAGATTTTTTTAAATACTTCACCTGGATGCATGAATCAAATGTATTATAATTTTTCTATAGCTGGGCTTACCAGTTGGAAAATATTTTATTAAAAATTTCATCAACCACATTTTTGATGATTTCATCATTGAGCGAAGCTTCTGCCTGAGAAAGACTCAGGTTGCCGTCAAAATCGAAAGAACGAAGCATATCTACTTCCATATTTTTTTTCTCATCCAGATTGTTTTTAAAGGATAGATGAAATCCTACTGTCAGTCGGTTGCCCGAGGCATTGTTGCCACTGATGCTGATGGTGCTTGTATAATACTGGGAGACATATCCGCTGATATCGTAGTGGGCATCATCATTATTGGTCTGTCGCAATCGTGTGGTATTGATGATTTTCTGCTTTAGTCTTTCAGTGAGTTGCGGACTCAATTGGGTATTCACATATGCTGCTTTGTTTTCAAGATAATTTACTCTGAACGTTTTTACTTCTGCAGGGATAGGAGAAGTGTCTTTGAAAGAATACTTGCAGGTAGAGAACTGAAACATTGTAAGTATAAAGAAAGCAGTCAATAAGGAAATGACGGTACCGCTGAAAATATTTCTTGTGCACATAATAGTTGTTTTGATTAAATTTTCAGAATTTAAAGATGTTCTATATCATATTCCTTGAGTTTCCTGTATAAAGTTCGTTCACTGATGCCCAGATCAACCGATGCATCTCTTCTCTTGCCTCTGTGTTTTTTAAGCGCTTTGATAATGAGCTCTTTTTCCTTTTCCAATATACTTAGTGATTCTTCCACTTCTTCATGTTGCTGGATGCCATTGCCGTTTTCATTTTTGTAAATGACAGATGGATTGGCATTGATTGTATTGTGAATATTCGGACTGATTTCCTTTATTGAACCTAAGTTCCCGGGCTCTTGCGTGTACATCGGAACATGGGCTCCGACGGATGGATTTTGAACAAGATCAAAAAACATTTTTTTCAATTCATTCACATCTTTTTTCATGTCGAAAAAAAGTTTGTAAAGAATTTCTCTTTCATTGGCGAATTCAGCCTGGCTCACAGCTCCGGGGCCAGCACTTAAAGCAGGCAGTCTGCTTGTATTTTGTTCAGGAAGAAATGCCGCCAGCTGATCGGCGTTGATATCTTTTTCTTTACTCAGAACTGAAATTTGTTCGGCAATGTTCTTCAGTTCACGCACATTGCCCGGCCAGTTGTAATGAAGCAAAATATCCTTTGCGTCATTCTGTAATTGGATAGAAGATGATTTGTATCTTTCCGAAAAGTCGGATGTGAATTTTCTAAATAAAAGAAGGATATCTTCTTTTCTGTCTCGCAATGCTGGCACCCTTATGGGCACAGTATTCAGTCTGTAATATAAATCCTCCCTGAATTTTCCTTTGTGGGTAAGCTCCAGTAAATCTTTATTGGTTGCAGCAATTACACGGACATCCGTTTTTTGTACTTTGCTGCTTCCTACACGTATATACTCTCCCGCTTCAAGTACGCGTAACAGTCTGGCTTGCGTACCCAAAGGCATCTCGCCGATTTCATCCAGAAAAATGGTGCCGCCATTGACAGTCTCAAAATAACCTTTCCTGCTTTCTACTGCACCGGTAAAAGAACCTTTTTCGTGTCCGAACAATTCCGAATCAATGGTGCCCTCGGGAATTGCTCCGCAGTTTACGGCGATAAAGGGATTGTGTTTTCTGGAGGAAAGCGCATGTATGATTTGGGAAAAAACTTCCTTGCCCACACCGCTTTCCCCATTGATGAGCACGCTTAAATCGGTATTGGCTACTTGCACAGCAACATTCAGTGCATGATTTAAAGAAGGTGAATTTCCAATGATACCGAATCTGTTTTTAATAGACTGTAAATCCATAATCATGATATTACGTTACCAATAAGGGTTCCTGCGGTACAGTCATGAACTTTAACCATGACGTAATCGCCTTTTTTATGATTCAATTTTGGAAATACGATGACTTTATTCTGATCATTTCTTCCAAATAATTCATCTTCATTTTTTTTGGATGTTCCTTCAATCAAAACTTTAAAAGTTTTGCCCACATCCTTTTGCATGCTTTTCAATGAATGCCCCCTGTGTAAATCGACCATCTCCTGTAATCTTCGTTTTTTTACTTCCAGCGGTATATCGTCTTCAAATCTTCTGGCTGCAAGTGTTCCGGGCCTTTCAGAGTAAAAGTACATGTAGGCAAGATCGAATTGGCAATATTCCATCAAGCTCAGTGATTCCTTGTGGTCTTCTTCCGTTTCAGTACAAAATCCACAAATGATATCAGTAGATATGCCGCAATCGGGAATGATTTCCTTGATCCGCCCCACTTTAGCAAGATACCATTCTCTGCTGTATGTTCGGTTCATCAATTGAAGCAGCCTGGTGCTCCCGCTTTGTACGGGAAGATGAATGTAATTACAAATGTTTTCGTATTTCTTTATAGTAAATAGTACCTCGTCGGTAATATCTTTTGGGTGGGACGTAGAAAATCTAACCCTGAGTAATGGAGATATCAGTGCAACTTTTTCTAAGAGCTGTGCAAAATTCACATTGGAGTTGTTCTCCTCGTCTCTCCAGTAATAACTGTCTACATTTTGTCCAAGTAAAGTAACCTCACGGTAGCCTTCGTTGAATAAGGCTTCACATTCCGCGAAGATACTGTAAGCACTTCTGCTTCTTTCTCTGCCCCGAGTGAACGGAACCACACAAAATGAACACATGTTGTTGCAGCCGCGCATGATACTCACAAAAGCATTGACGCCATTGCTGTTTAAACGAATAGGGGATATGTCTGCATAGGTTTCATCCCTGCTCAACAATACATTTACAGCTTTCTGACCCGTTTCCGCTTCTTGTATCAATTGAGGTAAGGTTCTGTATGCATCGGGGCCTACCACTATATCCACCAGTTTTTCTTCTTCCAGTAAATTGCTTTTCAGCCGCTCGGCCATACAACCCAAAATGCCAATGATGAGAGAGGGATTACGTTTTTTTGCAGATGTAAAATCTTTCAGTCTTTTTCTGATGCGTTCTTCCGCTTTTTCACGGATGGAACAAGTATTGATTAAAATAAGATCTGCTTTTTGAAAATCTGGTGTTGCGCCGAAATTGTTTTGATCCAAAATAGAAGCAATGACTTCTGTATCAGCAAAATTCATTGCACAGCCGTAGCTTTCAATGTAAAAATGTCTGTCATATGAATGTGAGCGTTTTGAACCTGGCAAAAAGGCTTCCCCCTGTCTTTTTTCATCATGTATTTTTCCTGCAACCATTTCCTCCATTACTGAAATGTATTTTCCGCAAAGATATGGAAAAGCGACAAAATGTCAGCGTCATTTTGCTGATCATGGTCAATGTAGAAATCGGAGAGGGAGGCTGTTTAATTTTCGACTTTAAGATTAATTTTTTTTGATAACCAGCTGTTTTTCAGATTGATTATCCAATTTTCCTCTAATTCTTTTTTAGATAAAACTGTATTATTGAAGTAAATATCGTCTATAGATAACTTTCCTTTTTCAATGGAATCATTCAAGTCTGATATGGGAATTAATTCTATTTGCCCATCTTTATAAGTGGCGAGCATCTGACGATTGAACAAATCCATAGCGAACCTCTTCTCGATTTCTTTTACAATTCTCACTGAGCTGTCAGTGCTGCAACCGCTGACGCCCGTTGCCGATTCATCGGCAATGAAAATGACAAAATGGTCAAAAAGTATTGTAGCATAGCCTTTTACTCTGGCTCCGTGAGAAGTCCATTCGCTTACAAAATTCTTGAGCATTTGATTTATTTCATTTTTTTCATGCGGAGAGAAGACTCTGTTGCTTTGGTATATCCATACTCTTGAATCGGGAGCAAAATCATATGGCAGTTTAAAATTCAGGTCGATACTCATTTTCTGTTTGAATTAGTTTTGAAGGGAGAGGGCTACCAGTTCTGCAATATCGAGTACCTCCACTTCATTTTCTTTTTCTCTGTTTTTAACTCCATCGGTCAGCATGGTATTGCAAAATGGGCAAGCAGCGGCAATCACTTTAGCGCCGGTGCTCAATGCTTCATCACTTCTGTCAATGTTGATGCGCAAATCACCTTTTTCTTCTTCTTTAAACATTTGTGCGCCACCCGCTCCGCAACAAAGACCATTGCTGCGACAACGTTTCATTTCTACCAGAGCCACATCCATGGCTTCCAATACTTTTCTAGGCGCTTCATATATATCATTCGCACGACCCAGATAACAGCTGTCGTGATATGTGATTTTTTTTCCTCTAAACCCGCCACTATCCGTCATGGTTACCTTGCCTTCGTCAATGAGTTGTTGTAAAAAAGTGGCATGATGTATGACTTCGTAATTGCCTCCCAATTCAGGGTATTCATTTTTTAATACATTGAAACAATGCGGACAGGCAGTGACAATTTTTTTGATGTTGTAGCCATTTAAAATCTGGATGTTTTGGTAAGCCATCATCTGAAACATAAACTCATTTCCGGAACGCCTTGCTGGATCTCCGGTGCACATTTCTTCCTTACCCAATATGGCATATTTGATACCCACCTTATTCAATATGGTTACAAA
>VERM01000152.1 GCA_018882645.1 Ferruginibacter sp. | reverse complement strand
GTGCTGGTATTCGGCCCCAACGGAAAAACAGTCAGAGCAAGAACTTCCAATCAAAAGATGATGGTGCAGGCCTGCGATAAAAACGATATCGTTTTCGCCATCGGCCCCGCCGGTACAGGAAAAACTTATACTGCAGTGGCATTGGCAGTAAGAGCACTTAAAAATAAAGTCGTCAAAAAAATCATACTCACCAGACCAGCAGTGGAAGCCGGAGAAAGCCTTGGATTCTTGCCCGGTGATCTCAAAGAAAAAATTGATCCCTATTTAAGGCCATTATATGATGCACTGGACGATATGATTCCGGCAGACAAACTGGGCTACTATATGAGTACACGAACCATTGAAATTGCACCGCTGGCATACATGAGAGGTAGAACACTGGACAATGCTTTTATCATTCTGGATGAAGCTCAAAACACGAATGACCTGCAAATAAAAATGTTTTTGACGCGTATCGGTCCGAATGCCAAAGCAATCATAACAGGCGACCCCAGTCAGATTGATTTGCCAAAAAATCAACAAAGCGGTCTTTTCAGAGCAGCCAATATTCTAAAAAATATTGACGGCATATCCCACATTGAACTCGATGAAGAAGATGTGGTCAGACACAGACTTGTAAAAGCCATCATAAAGGCTTATAACAGAGAAGACGAAAAAAACATGAAGGGAAATACACATGAACGGTAAAATTTTATTTTTGGCAGTATGTACAGCCCTGCTCTACTTTTCCTGCAGTGATAAGAAAATCAAAGCTCCTGAAAATGCAATGGAAACAGGAACCACTTTCATTCGCTATATTCTTGACGGCGAATTTGAGGACGCAAAGCCTTTATTGTTGAATGACAAGGAAAATAATGAAATTTTCACCCGTTACAAGCAGTATTACGAAAGATTAAACAGTAATACAAAAGCACAAATGAAAAGACCTTATAACGTGAACAAGTTTGAAGAGCTGAATGATTCTGTATCCATTCTGAATTATAAAAATGAAATCATGAATAAACCGATGGATATTAAAATCATTCGCAAGAATAATGTATGGCTGATTGATTTTAAGTACAGCTACTCCGGCAATCTTCCAATTTATTAAACATGATTAAAAATATACTCATTGTTTTTATTGGCGGTGGTATCGGATCTGGATTACGATACATTTGCTCATACTCAATTAAATCAGCCACGTTTCCTGCTGCTACCTTTATTGTCAATATTATCGGGAGCTTTGCAATTGGAGCCCTTTTTGCATTGAGCATCAAAGGAAGTATAGCTAACCCTCACTGGAAGCTATTCCTGACATCAGGGATTTGTGGGGGATTCACCACTTTATCCGCCTTTAGCTTTGAAAATGTTCAGCTGATTCAAGAAGGCAAATGGATGACTTTTGCCCTTTACACCATCGGAACAATATTCCTGGGTATAATTGCAGCTTTATTAGGCTACAAAATCATACATTAAATTATGAAGTCTGATCAAAATATAACGATAACGCATACCCTACATCCATGGCATGGTGCATCTTTCGGAAAAAATGTACCTGAAAAAGTAAATGCACTGATAGAAATATCCAAGGGCAGCAAATGCAAATACGAAATTGATAAAAATACGGGCTTGCTGAAACTGGACAGAGTTATTTATTCCTCTTTCCATTATCCCATCAATTACGGCTTTATTCCTCAATCACTGGGAGAAGACGGTGACCCGCTGGATATACTTGTGCTTTGCAGCGAAAGCATCCAACCGCTATGTCTGGTTGATGCCACCATCATAGGAAATATGCAGATGATCGACAACGGTGAAAAAGACGATAAAATTATTGCTGTTGCCACCAATGATCCTGCGGTCAATTATATCAGGGAGATGACTGAACTTCCCGACCATTTCACTGCCGTTCTGAGAAATTTTTTCCAAGAATACAAAGTATTGGAAAATAAAAAAGTGGAAATCGATCAATTTCAGGACAAAGAATATGCCTACAAGGTAATTGCATCCGCATTGGAAAGATACAGATCACATTTTTCATGAAATGGATAAAATAAAAAAACATAAGATGGATATTCAATCAATCATTATTCTGATAGTAGTGGGCATTTGTTCAGGAATAATGGTAGGACTGGATGGTGTAGGCGGCGGCATTGTCATTGTGCCTTCTCTGGTTTAATTTCTTGGCTTTTCACAGCTGGATGCCCAGGGCAATTCCTTAGCATTAATCATGTTTCCCGTTGGCATTTTCGGTGTAATGCAATATTACAAACATGGTCATGTAGATTTTAATGTCGTATTGATACTTGCCATAGGATTTATTCTGGGCAGTTTTCTGGGCAGTAAAATATCAACGAATATACTGTCGCAGGACACCATCAAAAAAATATTTGCAATCTTGATGATATTGCTTGCTATAAAAATGCTTTTCTTCGATAAGCCTGCTTCCGCAAAAAAAACGCTTAAGAATCAAGAATCATTAAACCCAGCTAATGACTAAAATGACAGAAAGAACTATTATAAAGAATATCAGCATCGTAAATGAAGGAAAAATTATTGTTGCTGATGTTTTGATACAAGGAGAGGTCATTGAAAAAATAGGAATCATCAACAACGAACAAGATGTAAAGCTCATAGATGGTACAGGAAAATTTTTATTCCCTGGTATAATTGATGGCCAAGTACATTTTCGCGAGCCGGGGCTTGTTCATAAGGCAGATATGCGTTCTGAAACCAGGGCTGCCGTTGCCGGTGGGGTGACATCTTTTATTGATATGCCCAATACAAAGCCCAATGTTTTGACCATGGATATTTTAAATGAGAAATACAAAATAGCCTCTGAAAAATCTTTGGCGAATTATGGTTTTTTTCTGGGTGTAAACGGCGACAATATTGATAAAGTCATACAAACAGATACTTCTGCACTTTTAGGGGTATCGGACGACGGCCTTTATTTTACAAAAAAAGGGAACCTGCTTGCTGACAATCCCGAAATTTTGGAAAAGCTTTTTGCAAATTGTCACAACATAATCGCTATTCATTCTGAAAAAGAACAAATTATTGAGGAGAATGAAGAATTTTATCGGGATCAATACGGAGAAAATGTGCCCATTGAATGTCATCCGCTGATACGGAGCGAGAAGGCCTGCTATGAAGCAACGAAACGTGCAATAGAATTGGCCAATAAACACAAAGCCAGACTACATATTCTGCATTTGACAACAGAAGCCGAAACGCATTTATTCCGGAATGACATTCCTTTAAAAGATAAAAACATTACCACGGAAGTCTCTGTTCATCATCTTTGGTTTTGTGATAAAGACTATAAAAAACTGGGCGCTTTAATAAAATGGAACCCTGCCATAAAAACTGAAAAAGACAGAGATGGTCTTTTGAAAGCGTTGCTGGATGACAGAATCGATATCGTTACTACCGATCACGCCCCGCATGATATAGAAGAAAAACAAAAACCTTATTTTGAGTCCATGTCGGGAGCCCCAATGGTACAGCACTCATTGAACATTATGCTCGAATTTTACAAACAAGGCAAAATCTCTCTGGAAAAAATTGCTGAAAAAATGTGTCACAATGTAGCCTCACTTTACCAAATAGAGAAAAGAGGTTTTATCCGTGAGGGATACTTTGCAGATCTGACGATAGTTGACCTGGATTGCCGTTGGCAGATTAGCAAAGGAAATATTTTGTACAAATGCGGTTGGTCTCCTTTGGAAGGAACTTTCTTTGATACAAAAACAACGCACACTTTTGTCAACGGCAACCTCGTTTATGAGAATGGAATTCTACATGAAAATAAAATGGGGAAACCGCTGACAAAAACCACTTAAACTCTAACTTCCATTTATAATTAGTAAAGAGTAATGGTATATCCATCAATAATCCTTGGCCCTTCTGGCCCCATTACTTTTACTTCGTCGAAAGTAACTGTCGTTCCCGGAACGCATTTCTCCATATAAGCTTTTGCCGGAGCCAAACTATTGTCTTTTAATGTACAATAGACAGGAGGCTGTATATTTTCACCTTCTTTTGCAGGATAGACAAAATAAACAGCTGCTGAAATTACCTTGAATTGATAGTCAAACATAAAACTTTCAAGATCAACGCCACAATAATTCTGATTAATAAACTCAGCCGTTACCATTCTGACTTTACGTGTTGATCCAACTCTTAAAACAGGATCCGGTAAACTTTTTACTCTAAATGTGAATGTAGATGGCTTTGCTCCTTTGGGTGATACTGTTATTTTCACTTCTCCCATTTTCTTGGGCCTGACTATTCTACTTGAGCCTTTGCCGGTGATGGGGCATTGGTAGCAGTGACAACAGTGTTCTTAAAATTTTTATCAGCATTTCCAATACTGATGGGATTGTCTATTCCCAGATAAAGTACGTTCATTTTATCGGCAGCAACTGCGATATTTCCTTGATTCACTTTTTGTGCATTTGACGAAAAAATAGCCATCATAAATAGTGAGGCAAGAAGAATGTTTGACGTTTTCATATGCTTGAATTTTGGTTAAAAAATAGATTTCAGAATACATAAATATTCAAAGAAAACGAATATCGTCTTGAATAATAATACTGGTGTATAAAGTTTAACAAAAACTGAGATTAAATGGCAGGCCTTAAACCCTGCCACCTCCGGTGGCAGCTAATCCCTGAGACAACGCACGGA
>VERM01000475.1 GCA_018882645.1 Ferruginibacter sp. | reverse complement strand
GAATTATTTTGACAGAATCTATCAGGCAATCTTCAGGATTTATTAATCTTATGCCTCCGAGCATGGGAAATTTAGAAATATCAAATTCCTTTTCATTTTTTTTCAGATCGATAGTGAGAGACTTTATGGTTATGTTTCTTGTGGGAGCAGAATGACTTAGACTATATGACCTGGAGCCCGTGAAAATAGCAGTTTGCGTTGCCTCATTATCTCTTGGTGGAAGCCCGCTCATCAGAGATAAAATCGTTTTATTCATTCCGGCTCCGATAATTTTACTCCCGTCATTCAGGTTGATACCTTTGGAGACATAAAAAACGCCTTCTGGAATGCGAATGATGTGGATATTATTTTTATTAGCAAAAGATATTGCGGCATTGAAACTATTGACATTATCATATCTTTCATCGTTGGGTATCGCACCAAAATCAGTAATACTGATTGAATTCTTTTGCCCGTAAATATTTGACATCTTAACGACAATTATCAGAATCGGTAACCACCATTTTTTTTTCATCTAAAAAGATTTTTCGAATAAATTAAAGAATGATTCTCTTGTTGCATTTACAGAATACCGCTCTACAATATTAACTCTTGAGGCATTTCCCATGGATGCCCTTAATTCTTTATCTTCAATCAATAAAGCTAATTTTTCATACCATTCATTTTCATCGTTTACCCAGAAACCGGCGATCCCATTTTGAACCACATCGCAATTGGAGCCAACCGGACTTACTACGGCAGGTATTCCCAAACTCATATATTGAATGGCTTTAAAAGCACACTTTCCTTTCTCAATTTCAGTATCTTCAAGTGGCATGAGGCCAATATTGAATTTCATCAAATCTTTTATTTCTGTTTCGGCATTCCAGGATAAATAAGTATAACGCAGGTCTTTGATTTCAGGATCTTTATTCGAAATAATTATGAATACAAAATCATACTGCTGTTGAAGTTTTTTTATGACAGGTACAACCAAATCAAGATTTTTTAAATTGGTAAAAGTGCCTGTCCACCCGATTGCCAGAGGTTTTTCAGATTGGTTCTTCAATTGGTTGTGAGCATTTTCGGTGTCTACTACTGTAGGAATAACCCTGACGTCTTTAGAATATTGCCGGGCATAG
>VERM01000474.1 GCA_018882645.1 Ferruginibacter sp. | reverse complement strand
AAGTTATACCGGAACATGTCTGTCAAAAACGTAACCATTGTATTTCGTAGAAATGGTGCTCCTTTTCAATTGGGATGGAATGCTGAGCCCACCTCTACGCATAGCATAGAAAATGTATTGGTCAAAGGAACCGATCCACAAAGGCAATATAATTGCGGACTTTTCAGCTGGAAATCCACTGCTGCCAATACTTCCAGAACCATTACCATCAATGGATTGAAAACCCAAAACCTGGAAAATGCCAGGTTGTGGGGTGGAACAAACTGGGTGAATTTTCCTCTTTTTGAATTGAGGAGTAACAATGCGCAATTGAATATTACTGCTGTTAATACGAGTATTCAGGCTGCGGCAGCTGCTTTTCCAGCCGGTACCGGAACACTGAATATTAATATTTGTAGCAGTAGTACGCTCATAGCTAGTTATCTGTGTGGAAGTGGTGGTACTGTAACCGGGAATAACTGAACTGGAATGATGATAAGTTATGGTTTAAATAGTAGTTTACTAATGTAAAATATATTTGATAGGTTGCATTTATTAAGAATCGTTTGCTAAGATTGATCTCTTTTAATTATTTATTCATTAAATTGTAATAACATAAAAACAACACAATGTCTCGATTGAAATTTCTGTTTTTGATATTTGGAATTATTCCTCTGCTGGTACATTCTCAGATCAAAGCACTTACTGAGGAGGGCAAAGAGGTTATTCTTTATAATAACGGCACGTGGAAATTTATTGACAGAGATTCCAAACCAGTCAATGAAATACAGACCAATAAAACTATCTATACAAAAAAAAGCAATCAGTCCTTTTTAGTACGAAGTAAAATAATAGATATAGGTGTTCATATCAATCCACAAGAATGGACATTTAATTCCGAGGCAGGTTCAAGTGCTAAAGAATATGGATTTACAACAAAAGATCAAACTGCTTTCGCCTTCCTGATTACCGAAAAATTGGATGTTGAGTTGTCTGATCTAAGACAGGTCGCACTTTTTAATGCTAAAAAAGCTGGACCCGATTTAGTTGAAACATATGCCGATTATCGCATGGTGAATGGCAGAAAATTATTGTGTTTGAAATTTGAATGTACGGTACAAAACATACCCTTCTCCTATATGG
>VERM01000151.1 GCA_018882645.1 Ferruginibacter sp. | reverse complement strand
CGGCAGCGGCTGGCGGAAATCTGGAAATTGATGCGGGCTACGAAGCAGGGGTTTAAATCTCTTTATGCCAAGGCTTTTTTTGCCAGAGATTTTGTTATGAAACTATAACTTCCGAAAAGTACTGCAGAGAAAAAAAGATCCGTAAGCAATCCGTTTTTTATAAATGGTATACCGGCAGCGAGACAAGTCAGCCAGCCGTTAAAACTTTTTTCATATGCTACCGCATTGAATAAAAACACATTGGAATTGCTCAGAAAAAAGAAAAATAAAGTTGAAGCGATTGAAAAGCCCGCAACATGAACGAAGCTTATTTTTTTCATCCCAAAACCGAGTACGGTAACCAGCAGCAGTGAAACATAATTGCCTATCTGAGATATTCCATAAAAACCCGGAGCAATCTGCAATGCCTCCAAAAGAATATCAGAAGCAAACATCGCCAGAAGCGGCATCAGAAAAGCAAGTTTTTTATCAGATATCACCACACCACTGAATAATGAAATCGCAATGATGGGATTGAAGCTCATTGGAAAAGTAATCACTTTCATTACAGCTGCAAAAATGATGAGCGCAGCTCCGATATATATATTGGTTTTGGTACTGTTCATTTTAAAATGATTTTTGCAAAAATAAGCATTTATACACTTGTTTTTTCATCAAATTTAAAAGGTTTTTTCCTCATACTGTGAATTTGTTGGATGCTTTATCTTGAGGGTATGGTACAACACATTAAAACAGGGAAGAAAGGAGAGGAGCTGGCTGCACAACATCTCATGCTGTTGGGGTTTGTCATACTTTCACAAAACTGGCGTTACCGGCATTGGGAAATTGATATCATCGCTGTCAAGAACAATGTCCTTCATTTTGTTGAGGTTAAAACCCGAAAATCCTCAAAAAATGGTTATCCTGATGATGAGGTAGGTGTAAAAAAAATAAAAAACATGATATCCGCCGCAGAGATTTATTTACTCCGTTTCCCGCAATGGCAGAGAGTGCAATTCGATATACTGGCCATCATACTTGAGCCAGGTATTGAATTCTTTTTTATTGAAGATGTTTATCTGTGATTGTTTTAAGCCATTGTGCTTATTTCACTTCCCCCACATTTTCTATGATTTTTTCTACTAGTCTGAAAGTAGCAGGGCAATAATCAATGTTCTGCTTGTGTACATGAGCGTATTCACTCCATTTCTTTTTAGAAAGATGAGGAAAGCCCGAGCAATCTTCTGGCCTTATGGCATATATGGAACATTTATTGTCTTTCAGATTCAGAAACTGACAAGGCTGCTGTTTGTTTACCCAATCCTTGTTGCTGTCTTTTTGAAGCCATTTCTTTTTAAATTCTTCCGGAGTTTGATGGAAATGAGCGGATATTCTTTTAAGATCTTTTTCAGTAAAAGTGGGAGTCATTTTTTTGCAACAGTTGGCACAACTCAAACAGTCTATTTCTTTCCACACTTCTTTTTCCAGACTAGGCGTAATTTTATCTATGCCGCGGGGGTTATTTTCTGTTTTTGTAAGATAGCTGCGAAATAATTTTCGGTAAACGGATAGCTTTTTTCCAAATTGCTTAAAATCGACCGGCTTCATGAATCTGTTGTTGGTTAGTAAAAATAATGCATCACGAAATTAATGTTTAATTGTATTGCATGGGTAGTACGATAAAGGATTTTTAATAAAAATGTGGGAAGTATACAAAAGAGGATATAAAGCATGGCTTCAGCTGGAGAAATCTTTAGCCGACAATTCGGTAGAAGCGTATTTGCATGATCTCGATAAATTTATTGAGTATCTCTGTCTTTCAAAAGAAAACAAAACTCCCGCAGATATTGAGCTGAAACATCTGGAAGAATTTATCAGGTGGATACATGAACTGGGAATGACGGCAACATCGCAGGCAAGAATCATTTCCGGACTCCGGAGTTTTTATAAATACTGCATTCTTGAGCAGATAACGGAAAAAGATCCAACGGTCTTGCTGGAGGCTCCCAAATTAAAACGGTTACTGCCCGATACACTTTCATTTGAGGAAATTGAGCAAATCATATCAGCTATAGATTTAAGTTTACCTGAAGGCACACGTAACAAAGCCATCTTTGAAACGATGTACAGTTGCGGTTTGCGGGTGAGTGAGTTGGTTAATCTCAAAATCAGCTCGCTCTATCTGGATGTGGGTTTTATAAAAGTTATTGGTAAAGGAGATAAGCAAAGGCTTGTGCCTATCGGAACGGATGCTGTGAAGTATATTCAAATCTATAAAAATACGGTACGCAATCAGATGAAGGTGGCACAGGGTCATGAGGATGTTTTGTTTCTGAACAGAAGAGGGAAAGGGCTTTCGCGTGTAATGATTTTTTTAATTTTAAAAGATCTGGTGAAGAAAGCAGAGATAAAGAAGAATGTGTCACCCCATACATTCAGACATTCATTTGCAACACATTTGGTAGAAGGAGGAGCAGATCTCAGAGCCGTACAGGAAATGCTCGGACATGAAAGCATAACCACCACCGAAATTTACACCCATCTCGACAGAGATTATTTGAGGTCAACCTTGCAGCAATACCATCCGGGATTTAAACATTAGAGTTATTAATCTTCAACCTCTCATTCATTGGTTTAGGAGATTAGAAGTTGAGGAGTTTAGTAAATAACCCCAAACAAAAAACTATAAACACCGCGAAGCGGAACCCAAATATCCCTTCTTCATACTTCTCCATCTCATTTTCAAAACGCCCCAGACGCCTTCTTTGATAATGCCTTTATTCATTTTACTGGCGCCGAGTTTGCGATCTATAAAAGTGATAGGCACCTCCTGTATTTTGAAGCCCAGCTTCCAGGAAATGTATTTCATTTCAATCTGAAAAGCATATCCGACAAAATGAATTTTATCGAGATTGATGGTTTGCAGTACTTTTCTTCGGTAACAAACAAAACCCGCAGTGGTATCTTTTACAGGAATTCCCGTGATGATTCGGGTATATAATGAAGCTCCTTTTGATAATAATATTCTGTCTGCCGGCCAGTTTTCGAGCTTTCCTCCTTTGACATATCTTGAACCGACCGACAAATCTGCGCCGTTTTTACAGGCATCATACAGACGCTCCAAATCATTGGGATTGTGCGAAAAATCCGCATCCATTTCAAAAATATATTCATACGCTCTTTTCAAACTCCACTTAAACCCATGAATGTAAGCAGTACCCAGTCCCAGTTTCCCTTTTCTTTCTTCCAAAAATAAACGTTCCGGATATTGGTGTATCAGAGATTTGACAATTTCGGCAGTTCCGTCAGGAGATCCATCGTCAATCACCAAAACATGAAAATTGCTTTGAAGGGACATTACAGCACCGATGATAGCTTCAATGTTCTCCTTCTCATTGTAGGTTGGTATGATGACGATTTTATCCAAAGCTTATAAATTCAAAAATCAGATTTTATCATTCAAAAATCAAAGTTCAAAAGATAAAAAATGGTTAATTGTTTTTTAATAAAGTTCGGTTAAGGATTTCCGTTAGTTTCTGTTTGGTATGAAGCGGGAAGTCACCTTTCATCATCCAGTCGTAGTACTGCGGCTCTGATTTAAGTACCTCAGACACGATTTTTCCCTTGTATTTTCCAAAATTGAAAATTTCATTTCCGTTATTGTCAAAAATGAATCTTCTGGCATAGTCCACAATTTTATCTTCACCAATGGTTGAAAGGATCGATTCTACAGAGTTGCCCAGTTTCTCGTATCGCTGCAGCTGAGAATAAAGAACGTCTATCGTTGCAGAAATATCGGCCTCTGCACTATGTGCGTTTTCAAGTTCTTTGTCGCAATAAAATTTATAGGCGGCACTTAATGTTCTTGGTTCCATGGTATAGAAAATATGCTGCACATCAATCATTCTTCTGTTGCTCAAATCCACATCCATGTCTGCACGTAAAAACTCTTCCATCAATAATGGGATATCAAAACGATTGCTGTTATATCCACCTAAGTCGCATTGCTCCAGAAACTGCTTTATTTCGTTGGCTGCCTGTTTGAAGGTTGGAGCATCTTTTACCATTTCGTTGGTTATCCCGTGAATATCGCTGGATAATTTTGGTATAGGCATCTCGGGATTGATCAGTTTCCTTTTGGTTTGTCTGCTGCCGTCTGTCATTACCTTGATGATGGCAATTTCCACAATCCTGTCTGAGGAAAGATTTACGCCCGTGGTTTCTAAATCAATAAAAGCGATGGGTCTTAGAAGTTGAAGCATCTTGTATTCGAAAATTTAATGGGTTGATTTTGTATTGCCTTGCAAGATATGAAATATCCTTTGTATGTATCGTGTTTTGGTTAAATATTCCGTGGATCATATTAATCGTACCGATGGCCAAATTGGCTAAATTGCAGAGCAATCCATTGTTTCGCATATGCCTAATGCCTCCGGTTTTCATTTTGACAACAGCTATTCCCAACTGCCGGAAAAGTTTTTCGTTAAAACCAGCCCCGTTCCGGTAACTCATCCTTCTTTGATTTTGTATAATGCCGCACTGGCAACTGAATCAGGACTGCAATGGGATATGAAAAGAGATGCGGAAATGATTTCTAAAATATTTTCCGGTAACGAATTGCCCATCGGAGCCGAGCCTATTGCGCAGGCGTATGCCGGTCATCAGTTCGGACATTTTACCATGCTGGGCGACGGGAGAGCTATACTG
>VERM01000004.1 GCA_018882645.1 Ferruginibacter sp. | reverse complement strand
GTATTATATCTTAAATAAATTTCTACAAGCACATTGTTGGTAAAAACAGGAAGCGGACTTTGAGTGTGTTTTTTAAACTCATATTTATATCCATAAGACAGAGAAGACAAATCAGATAATACAGCAGATCCGGTTGGAATACTTCCGGCACCTTTTCCTTTTAAAAACTGTTCGCCTGAGAATTTCCCCTCCACAATGACTCCATTAAACTCGTTGTCAATATTAAAAATCTGATTATCTGACTTGATAAACTGAGGAATTAATAAAGCAGAAATATTATTATTTGCCAGTCTTGCAATAACCGGAGTAAGTTTTATTTTATAGCTTTTTTCAAATGCAAAACGAATGTCGTTTTCATGTAAGGTAGTAATGCCAAGATTGAGCATTTTATTGTCAGGTATAATTATTCCAAAAGCATGCAAAGCAACAATTATGGCTTTGTATTTTGCATCAAAACCCTCCACATCGTTTGTAGGGTCGCTTTCTGCAAATCCCTTCTCTTGTGCTTGTTTCAAAGCTTCTTCGTAGGAAAGATTTTCATTTATGGTTTTCGTGAGTATGTAATTTGTGGTTCCATTAAAAACCCCTGATACCTTTTCAAGCTCCTCATTATCAAAGTACTCTTCAAGCGTACGAATGATTGGAATACTTCCGCATACAGAGGCCTCATAGAGCAAGGAAACATTGTGTTTTTGCTGTAGAGCATATAATTCTTCAAGATGTAAAGCCAACATTTTTTTATTGGCTGTGACCACGTGTTTGCCATTTTGCAAAGCATTACTCACAATAGAAAAAGCCTCAACAGGATCATCAATAAGCTCTACTACCACATCAATATCAGGATTAGCCAACACTTCGTCTTTATCGTAAGTAATCAGATCTTTTGCCAATGTGCGCTCTTTGTTTTTATTTTTCACAACAATCTTAAGAATATCCGCCTTAAAACCGGTGCTGTTGTTCAATACATGATACAATCCCTGGCCAACACAGCCAAAACCAAACATTCCAATTTTTAATTTTTTACTCATTGCTGCTCAGATTTCAATTTGACAATATAAAAACAGCGCAAATATCCGTCAAATTCGAATGATTTGAATGTTTTTATTGGTTTTTGCTCTAACAACCCTTAAAAAAACATTGCTTTTTTATAAAACAAAATATTGGGTCTATTGAAATGAGATGACGTTTCCTGTGAATATGCCGGATAGCTTTTCAATAAGCGCGTAGGATGGTTTTTTAAAAAAAATTCCGTTAGTCCTGTTTTTTCTGATGCCTCTGAGAAATAAGTAAATAACACCTCCGAAATCTTTATTGTAATCAAAATGATCCAGTTTGCTTTCCAGGTATTTTTTTACTGCAACCGTATAGATCAGGTATTGCAAATGATAGTTGTTTTCCGACATCGCATCAGACAACATGTGATTTTGATAGTCTTCAATCTTATCCCCAAGATAATTGGACTTCCAGTCGAGGATATAATATTTATTGTTGTATTCAAAAAACATGTCCACCTTGCCATTCATAATCCCTTCAATTTGCTTTATGTCTTTCACATATACAGAAAACTCATTGTCAGATATGTGTTCCAATGCTTCGGGATTAAATAGCATTACCGGAAAATCAAATTCGAATTCATGTATTCTTTTTGAATATTCAACAGCACTCAATTGAAAAGACTCATCACCTTGGGTTATTATTTCGGTATGCAAAATCTCATCAATCATTTTGGGGAGATATTCCGTATACAATTCATTTTGCGAAGGAGCATATTGCCTGATGCTGTTGCTGATTGATTCCGCGTGACCGGAAGTCTCAGTAAAATTAATTTTTTCCAATATGCTATGTAAAAGATTTCCGGTCTGCTCGCCTTTCAACAGCTGATGAAAAACAAAGTGATCATATGGATGGTTGCTTTTGTTGGAGGAAGTTTTTTTAATGGGATCTGGTTTAGCTGATAAATAAGAATAGCTCATTTTTTTCCAGTTTTCCTGCAAAAGAGAAAAGTTGACATTGGTTTTTTTTGCAGGTGCAGTAATGGAAGCATAATTAAATCTTTTAAAGCTGGAAGAAAGCAAAACAGGATTATTGTTGACCTCAATCAAAGGATTTGCATTTTCGTGAAGTTCATTTGTAAAGAAAGCAAGAGATGAATTACTGAAATTAGAAGAGCCTTTGGAATTCGTATTTTTATAGATAAAACATTTATAAACAGCTCTTGTGATTGCAACATAAATTATTCTTCTGTTCTCCTGTTCCTGTTGTTCTTGATACAATAAAATCTGAGCCTCCTTCATTCTTTTGGTTTTCATTGAAATATAGTCGCTGGATACAGGGTCTCTAAAGGAAGAAACCTCATGCTTTAGACTCGTAAGCAAATCCATAAAAGGAGCAAATACTATTTTATATTCAAGCCCTTTGCTGCTGTGTATGGTAACAATTTTAACTGATTCGTCATCATTTTCTATTCTCTGCACATATTCGTCTCCCTCAGACTCCATTCCCTCTATCGATCTTTTCAGCCATCCTATAAGCTCGGGAGGCGTAAGCTTCTTTGATGCTTGTTGTTTATGCAACAACTCCACAAGATGATAGAGGTTGGTAAGTATGCGTTCACCATTTTCAGTATGCCTCTCAAGCAGTTTTTGTTCCACATTGAAATCAATGATAAAATCCATTAACGTAGCATATATGCCTGCAGTGTCCCAGCGTGTTTTATATTTTTTAAACAAATCGAGGACATCCTCATCTTTAATCTTGAGTATTTCATTTATTGAAAATCCGGTAAAGACCGAAAGCAGAGCCCTGTTGATGTGCTTTCTTGAAATATCATACATAGCCTGTAATAAATATATCAAAGCGGTGGCCTCGCTTGATTGCAATACTTTTTCGTCGCTGATGGTAACGGATGGAATGCCAAGATTCGCAAGAAGCTCTTTTATTTCTCTGCCATCGTTATTGGTCCTTACCAAGATCCCGATGTCAGATGGCCTAACGGTGTGTTTTTCATTCTCGTATTCAAGCTCATAAACAGAATCCGGCTTTAGTAAAGCAACCACCTGTGCGCCAAGGGCTTCTAATATCTCATTTTTGTTGGGCGCTTTTGTGATGGTAATTGGAAAATCAGCAATACCTTCTTTGTAGATCTCTCCTTTATACAATCCTTTAGGTGATTTAACTTCGATATAGTCAATGGAAGGTTCTTGATTGTTAAAATGAAACGAATCAAAATCGCTACGCGGCTTAAAAAAATAATTCATAGCTTCAATCAATCTGGATGTTGAACGAAAATTCTCATTCATGCCATATAAGTTATCTACATCTTTATAGGCCTTGAAATATGTAAATATATCAGCCTTTCTCCAGGCATAAATTGACTGTTTGGGATCGCCTATATAAAATACTATGGTGGATGACCTGCCAAATGCGCGGTTGAAAATTTCATACTGTAACCGGTCCGTATCTTGAAATTCATCAATAAAGACAGCCTTATACTTCTTTTGTAGGACATTAGATAGTTGTATTGCGCGGTCTGAATAAAAAGCCTTATGCACCTTTACAATCAGATCGTCAAACGATAACTGATTCATTTTAGATTTATACGATTCGACACCCTTAAGTATTGACTGAATAGCAGCACAAATGATTGCGTCCGATATGTCATGCAGTTTATTCTGATTTTCTATTTGCTCTTGATTATTTTCAGAAAGCAGATTTACAACATCTGAAAAAACCGTTTTTACTTTGATCGACTTAGTTTTAATAATATAATCAATAAACATCTCAGGTTCATCCAGTAAATGACAAGCGTTTTTTTGAGTATATGTATCTTGAAGCGCCGCCTGATTGAGCTTTTCTTTATTTTCAATCACATATTTTACAAGTTGTTCTGATAAGATTGCCTTTGTATTTTCATATTCATCAATCAAAAAGTCAAACTGGCTAAATACTGATGGAGTAAGTGTATAATCTTTATCATTTGTATAAGCAAAGTATTTTTTTCCTTTCATGTGTTCATTTACAATTGCTCCAATAGCAACTCTTGAAAGCCCATGACTCTTTATGGTTTGCAATACTTTCACGGGAACAGAAGTAATATAATTTCGCCAGAATTTATTTACCTCATCCGTAACGACAGCATTAACATCCTGTAAAGCTTCCGCTCCAAACAGCTGATTGGTTTCAAAAGCAAATTCAGTCAGTGTTTTTTGGCAAAATCCGTGAATGGTCAAAACGGACGTCTCGTCTAAAAACAAAACTGCTTCATCCAATGTTTTTTTTACGTTTGCCTTATCCGGATAATCCAAAATCATTTTTTCAATCACCGCGTTATTTATTTTTTCGCCCGAAACAAACCTGTACGCAAGCCTTACAAAAAGCCGAACTCTTTCTTCGAGCTCGGCAACAGCTGCTTTTGTATAAGTAACCATAAGAATCTCTTTTACTGAAATTCGTTTTTCCAGTACAAGCCTTAATACCAATATGGCAATAGAAAATGTTTTTCCTGTTCCGGCGCTGGCTTCTATCAGATTAGAACCATTCAGCTCCACGTTTATAACATCGAATTCTTTCGGCTTTTTCATAAATCTATTTACGTGGCGTTAAAAAATATTGAGGGAAAACGGTTTCCAATGGCTTTAACAAAAGTTCCGCAGCCATTTTATATCTCATCAGCACATCCGATTGATCAAACAATCCTCCGCGGTACTCGTTCATGATGCATCTGTCATTACAAGGGTAGTTGTAATTATCAACCACATCTTTTACCGCCTTATCAAAAGCTTTTTCATCCAGTGTTTCAAGATCATTGGGACTTAGATTAAAATCGGGATAAAACAATAATATCTGCTGATGACCCACCTTATATAGTTCAACCAATTCCTGCAGTCTTTTTTTGGCTTCGTTTTCCTGTAACGCCACTGCGGAATAGACATTTTTTTTTGATTGGGATATTAAATGAGTTGTTATGTTTTGACCCGAAGCGGATAAGACTAAAAATCGAATGTATGCTTCCATTAGATATTTTATTTCTTTTTTTGAAAAACTTACTAAGACATACTTATCATTGTATATGTTTTCTATGGATCCTTTAATCAGGGTACCGGAAAGTTCAAGATGTACAGGCAAGGATGACGGTTTTTCATTTTGGGTTAAATCATCAAAAATTAGTTTTGTGCTCTGAATATCATTCTGTACCTCTTTTAGCGTTACATATCCCATATTTTTCAAAGGCAATTGTCCCTTCTTTACCATTTCAAGCCTCAATTTGCCAAAATTGCCGGGGTCCTCACATAGGATTTTTTTCTTCAAATTCCAGTTTAAAAGCCCATCCAACTCAAACACCTCACTTTCAGACAATAAAACATCTTCTTCGTTATAAAATATTTTTAAAACATTGTTGTAATATCCTTTAAACGGATTTTTAAAGAATCCGATCAACGCTTCGAGAGAAATTTCGTTGAATAAAAATGTCTCCGCAGTTTTGTCCGAATCGATAAAGCGCATACCCATTGATTCATTCGTTCTGTAATTGATTAAGCGCATGTCATTTCGATTGTATTTATTGCTGAATCCATGCAGAGGATGTTTTTTTACAATCAGATTTCTTACATCATCAATGCCTTGAGCGCCCGATTGAATATACTCAATCAACTCGTCCACAAGTAACGAGGGGGGAATGGATGTATTGTCTTTTGGGCTTTGGCCTACATAACTGATATAAAAATTTTCCTGCGCCGACAAAAGCGTTTCCAGAAAAAGATGTTTATCGTTGCCTTTGATATTTCGATCTCCCTTTCTTTTATTTTGCTCAATCAAGCTGAAACTCAAAGTGTTTTCCTTTCTTGGAAATTTATCAAACCCCATTCCAAGCAGCGCGACGACCTTGAAAGGAATGCTTCGCATAGGAATCAGTGAACAAAAAGTAATTCCAGATGTAATAAATGAACCGCGTGAAATATTGGAATGAAGGTTATTTAAAAAATGGTGTGCAAATACAGTATAATGAACCTCTTCTGAAAAATAATCATTCAGGAGACTATATGTACGAAGATTATTAATGATTGAAAGATACTCTTCATCGGCAACGCTTTCAGGTTCAACAATCAGATTGTCTAATATCGACTGAACATAGTCAACCCATGCTGTTACTGTTCGTTTCTCCTCTTTTTCTTTAATCATTTCTATCAGCATCTCTACAAAATGATTGAATCGCACAAGCTCCTCTGCTTCTGATCCTTCTGCCATATCCAACGGATAAAAACTATACGAACCGATTCCATATTCATCCTCTCCGCTCATGCAAATACCCATCATTATTCGCTTTAATCCATATTTCCAGCTGACATATATGCTTTCATTCTCCAATTCATTTTCAATTCCAAAACGGATATTTGCCTTGTCTACCGCCTTCCTGATGAGTTGAGTGTTTGTAATGCCAAATCGTTTTCTTATCGGTGCAGCGTCGAGCAGCTGTAAAACATTTTCAGATGTAAATCCTTCCTCTGTAAACATAAGTAAGGATTGAAGTGCGCTGCTAATCGTATCTCCGGAAACAAAGTTCTCATCGGCAATGCCATAAGAAAATGAATACGGCGCATTGTCGAAAACAGCTTTTATATATGGTGCATAAAGATTAATATCAGACACCATAACAACAATATCTCTGGGAGAAAGCTGTTTTTTATGAACATCAATCAACTCAACAAGATAATTGTATAATATTTCTATCTCCCGGGCTGGACTAAAGCTGCTGTTGATGATGATGGAGCCATCAGTACAATCCTGTTCGCTAAAAACAGATGCAGCCGTTCTGTTTTCATAAATGTCATTCTGAATTTTTTGAAGCAGGCTGTTTTTCTCCGGCGGCGTACCATTAAGATCATTGTATGCATTGAGCATATTCTCGTCTCTGAAGAAAAGATTGTAAGTGTCCTGCAATACCTTGCCCCAATTTGTAAGCAAAGGGTTTCCGACAACGGCAACAGGGATGTTGCCTATCCCTTTTCTTTTTAAGATGGCCATTTGTTTCTGACTCATATCCTCAAACCAGAACTGAGTTGGCGACGGGTTGATCATCAAAACTTTAAACTCGGTATATTGTGCAATGGCATGATATACACGAAGATGATAGTTGGTTGTAATTGACAATCCAAAAAGATAAATTACAGGCAGACGTTCTTTAAGTCTTTGTTGTTGTGTTGTAACATTCAGCTGTTCAATAATGAACTTGCTGATGGTTGTCTTGTCGGGAAGTTTTTTTTCCAGTAAAATGCATGACTTCTTCCATAAATATTCCTGCCAGTTTTTACTGTTTTTAAAATCATCATTGGCATTCCACTCTTCAATGATTTCTTGTCTGTAAATTTGATACTGATCGAATAAGTCAGCTGTTTTTTCAGCAAGAGACATTTGTTTAACTTCTCTTTCGCTAGGGTCTTTGGTATAATAATCAGAAATGTCGGGATACTTATTGATAAAATCATTTTCTCCCAAAAGTTTATACAATATCCATGGAAGGTTGTCTTCAGAGAGCAGCTCAGTCATTTTACCGCCCAGTAAAAAATAAATATAATTGATCAGATCCTGTGATTTGATATATCTGTAATTCGCGGCAATTCCGATTTTTTGAGCAATACGGTATTTCAACCAGGTATTCATTCCCTCTGTTTGGGTAATGATATATACCGGACGAAATACATCCTGAGGTTGATGTTGTAAATCCTCGCAGAGATGATCTGATAAAAGGTTTAACGAATGCGAAACGGTCAAATGACTTGCCATGAATAGTTATTTTTTGCCTCACCATTCATTCTTTCAATAATGCCGGAAGCTCTTTTTACTTTTTCGGCGGCAGATTTGAGAATGATGTCCCTTGTTCCCTGTATTAAAACCTGTTTTTTTGCCCTTGTAATGCCGGTATAAAGCAACTCGCGTGTCAACAGCTGAATATTCTCTTTTTCAGGAAGCACCACAAACACCTTATCAAATTCGCTTCCCTGGCTTTTATGAATGGTCATTGCATAAACCGTTTCGGCTTTAGTAATATAGCCTGGTAAAACCTCTTTAAGTTTTCCGTCTTTATCTTCAAAATAAACCATAGTAATTCCCTTTGAATTTTTTCTGACTATGCCGATATCCCCATTAAATAACTCCAGCTCATAATTGTTACCGGTTACCATTATGGGTCTGTTGATATAAAACTCTCCGGTTTTTTGTATAAGTTTTTTGGAAATGAGTTGATTTTCAATTTTTTTATTCAATTCAAACAGGCCATATTCTCCCTCTTTAACGGCACAGAGTACACGCAGTTGATTTAATTTTTTAAGTGCGATTGATACATCTGGCTCAAGAATGTAGTTGCTGTAGCCTGAAATGAATTCGGAAAATAAAGAAGCATTGCTGCCATCGTCTATGGCTACGATTGTATCGTTTTTTTTCTCAATAAAGTCGATAATGGAAACTGTATCATTGAGTATAATTGCCTTGCTGATTTTTCCTATACCCTCATCGTCTTTAAAACGAAAGCTTTCTCTGAGCTCAACCACATGCTGAAATAGTGGATGGCCGGAGTCTGAAGAGATGTGACTATCGGTTAAAACCCTTTTTTGATTGGGCAAAACACTATTGATGATTTCTGTCCTTTCCTTCGAAAAAACATTTAGTCTGTGCTGTGCCTCGCAGAGATCTCCGAACAAACATCCCGCTTCTACTGATGCCAGCTGATTTTTATCACCAAGCATGATCAGTTTTGTGTGGGGCCCGATGGCGTCTAATAATTTGGCAAATAGCGTCACGT
Organism: Ferruginibacter sp.; assembly: GCA_018882645.1. Classification (GTDB taxonomy): domain Bacteria; phylum Bacteroidota; class Bacteroidia; order Chitinophagales; family Chitinophagaceae; genus Ferruginibacter. The sequence continues at coordinate 11,194 of VERM01000004.1, read as the reverse complement.
CTATCATGGAACTTTCATCTATTATGACAACATCGGCATCAATTGGATTAGATGAATTGTGTTTAAAATAATGTGTGCTATAGTTTATTTTAAGCAGCCGATGAATCGTAGACGGCTGCAATGTTTGAAGCCTTTCAGCAATTTCCTTGCTTACAGGAAGCGATGCTTCTTTCAATGACTGGGCCATTCTCGCTGCAGCTTTTCCCGTTGGAGCAGCCAGGGCTATTTTTATGCCAGTGTCTTCCTTCAAAAGAATAGAGAGAATTTTTGCCACCGTTGTGGTTTTTCCCGTGCCCGGCCCGCCAGTGATGATTGTAAAATTGTTCATCACAGCAGATATTGCGGCGGCATGTTGCCAGTCGGGCTGAATATTATTGGGGGCCCTACTTGTTTCTATAAAAAGCGACTCAATGAATGATGCATGTTTTTGAATGTTCTGCTCTCTGATTCTCAATTCATTTTTTTCATCAGAAACAAATTGATGGATGCGCTGCAGTATCATGGTTTCATATTGCAGGTATCGTTGCAAATAAAGTTTATTGTTCAAAACCACGAAAGGTCGCTTCACAGAAAGATCAGAAGAAACCAAATGAGAGGGAAGGGGAGCCTTAAGATTCAGAACAGACTTATATCCCTCAGGAATGTTTTCGTCGGCTTCGATATTGTCCAGTGAAATGCAAATATGCCCTTCGCTAATTCTTTTGGATAATAAGTATGCATAGGGTTTCAGTGTATCGTTTTCAAAATATTCGGCAAACTGCCTGTGCACATCATTAATGGTTTGCATATGGTTGAAGATATTACAGATCTCTGAGATTATACAAAGATGTTGTATTAAAGTTGTAATGTATTTACAATCAAAGAAAAAATTTACTTGTATCTATCTTTCCAATCATTTTTGTCATCGAAATCACAATGAAAATGAACGTAAACGGAAAATAAGTGGTGTTTTTTTTTTAAATTTGAACGAATTGAGCTCTAGTTTCGGCGGTTGCTTGTAAATATTTTAAATAAATAAAAATGGAAAACATCGGGGCAGCCGGCCTTCAACACTTTAAGAATGAAGTTGGAATAAAATTTCAGCTCTACAATAGTTTGTTTACCTCCTTACCCTTTTATCGTATAGAGCGCACGGGTATTCTTCTGTCTCTTTTACACAATAATTGTGAAGATGGTTATGAAAAGAATGAAAGCCCAAAAGATATCATTGACCGGTTTTTTGCTGCACACACTCACATAAAAAAAGAACAAGACAAACAGGATTTACTGTTTCGTTTTGTACAGTATATAGAAAGACAAGTGGTGTTGTTTGATGCGCTGGAAGATTCGGCTTTCCCTATAATCAACGATATGCAGGGATCGGGAACGCTCAAGCAATTATTTACAGATGCTGATCAATTTGGAAAAAAAGAAGAATTGCTAAAAAAAATCAATGACTACTCCATACGTCTGGTACTGACAGCTCACCCTACACAATTTTATCCGGGCACGGTGCTGGGCATTATCAATGATCTTTCAAACGCTTTGTCTGATAATAACTCCGGACAAATCAATTCGTATCTTCAGCAATTGGGAAAAACGCCTTTTTTTAAAAAACAAAAACCTACTCCCTACGATGAGGCCATGAGCCTGGTCTGGTATCTAGAAAATGTTTTTTACAGATCTGCCGGTAAAATTTATACCGCTATAAAAAATCAACTTGGGCTGGGTGTTGATTTCAATAAACCCCTAATACAGATGGGATTCTGGCCGGGAGGAGACAGAGACGGCAATCCTTTTGTTGTTGCAGAAACAACACTTAAAGTAGCCTCGGCACTAAGAGGTGCTATTATCAAGTGTTATTATATGGATGTGCGTTCACTCAAAAGGAGGCTAACCTTTGCGGGCATAGAGCCTTTGTTGACCAATCTGGAAAACGAATTGTACAACAACATATTTATTCCGGGTCAAACAACAAAGCTGAGCAAAGAAGAAATAATCATTACACTCACAGAGATTCGTGAAATCATCATTCATCAACACAATGGACTCTTTGTTCATTTGGTTGATCAGCTGATCAATCGGGTACAGATTTTTGGTCTTTACTTTGCTTCGCTTGATATTCGTCAGGAAAGCAGTGTTCACGGAAAAGTACTCAGAGCCGTAGCCTTGAAACAAAAATTTAAAAATTTTGCATACTTACCTGATTATGATCTGTCTGCTGAATCAAATATTTCAGATGAATTGGTCAATGACACGCTGGAAACGATTAGAGCTATCAAAAGCATTCAGAAAAACAACGGAGACGAAGGTTGTCAGCGCTATATCATAAGCCAGTGTTCTTCTGCCACAAACGTTATGGAAGTTTTTCAGTTGTTCATGCTCTGCGACTGGAGAGAAGATAGATTGCCTGTAGATATCATTCCTCTTTTTGAAACGGTAGACGACTTGCAAAATGCCGGGGAGATTTTACAGGAGCTCTACAATAATAAAGTATATCGGAAACACCTGAACAAAAGAAACAATCGTCAGACCATCATGCTTGGATTCAGCGATGGTACAAAAGACGGGGGCTATCTGATGGCCAACTGGGCAATCTATAAAGCGAAAGAGGATTTATCGCGCATTTCACTGCAAAACGGTATCGATGTTGTGTTTTTTGATGGCCGCGGCGGGCCTCCGGCCCGCGGCGGAGGAAAAACACATAAGTTTTACGCCTCAATGGGAAAAAATATTTCCAATAAAGAAATTCAACTTACCGTGCAAGGCCAGACAGTAAGTTCCAATTTCGGAACACAGGACGCATCACAATACAATATCGAGCAGTTGCTCAATGCGGGCATCAGCAACGATTTATTTTCTTCCTCTAAAATCATGCTGTCATCCGAAGAAGAAGAACTTTTTATAGAGCTTTCTCAGACAAGCTTTGAAGCATATAATCTATTAAAAGAACACCCCGACTTTATGGAGTATCTTATGGATACCAGCCCTTTGAAATATTACAGCGAAACCAATATCGCCAGCAGACCCACCAAAAGAAGAACTGCCGATAAATTACAATTGAAAGACCTCAGAGCAATCCCTTATGTAGGCGCCTGGAGCCAGATCAAACAAAATGTAACAGGCTATTTCGGACTGGGAACAGCATTACAGGCGATGGACAAAGCCGGCAAATTTAAAAAAGCAAAAAAATTGTATCGTCAGTCCCTGTTTTTAAAGACGCTGCTCGACAACTGCGAAATGGTAATGAAAAAAACTTTCTTCCCCCTAACCCAGCATTTATCTCATCATCCGAGGTACGGTGAAATATGGAACATGATTTATAATGAATACGAGCTGACAAAAAAATACATCTTAAAACTGAGCGGAAAAAAAGAGCTGATGCAGGATTACCCTGTGGAGAGGGTTTCAATTGAAATGAGGGAGCGGATTGTAATGCCGCTCACTACCATTCAGCAGTATGCCATTGCCAAAAGGAATGAATCCACCAATAAACAGGCCGTTGAGGTTTATGAAAAACTGATTATTCGCAGCTCGTTCGGAATCATCAATGCAGCAAGAAACTCTGCCTGATGTATCGGATATATTTGCTTGCTATCTTTGATTAAAGAGACTGTTATGATAAACGACAACTCAAGAATTTTTGATTTTCTTTCAGAGCAGCTGAATCAATATCCCAAACCGGATCTGCTCTGCGGAAAAGAAAACGGCAAATGGATTAAATATTCAACAGCAGAAGTACATAACACTTCTACATTACTGGCCGCAGGGTTTTTAAAACTTGGACTGGGTGGCAAAAAAGTTGAAATTGAACAAAAAGATAAGATTGCTGTTATCTCCCGCAATCGGCCCGAATGGCTTATGCTTGATCTTGCATGTCAGCAAACAGGTATTATTCTTTGTCCAATTTATCCTACCACACACGTCAATGAAATAGAGTTTATTTTTAATGATGCAGCCATTAAATATGTATTTGTGAGTGGTGAAGACATTTTAGATAAGGTTTTAAGCATAAAAAATAAAATCCCTTCTCTCATTGGGATCTACAGTTTTGATATATTGCCAGGTACAGACAGCTGGAAACTACTCACTACCAACCACAATGACGAAGATGTAAAAAAAGTAGCAGTGATCAGTAGTGCTATTGACGCGAAAGACTGTGCGACTATCATTTATACTTCAGGAACAACAGGTGTTCCAAAAGGTGTAATGCTGAGCCATCGCAATCTGGTAAGCAATGTGGTGAATGCCACTCGCTCTTTTCCTTTCCCTGTAAATCCAAAAGGAAAAGCCCTGAGCTTCTTACCGCTGAATCATATTTTTGAGCGCATGGTTTCATACATTTATATCTCTACAGGCATCTCAATTTATTATGCAGAAAGCCTTGAAACCATCGGCGATAATCTTAAAGAAGTGAAGCCCAATCTCTTTACTACAGTGCCCCGGCTGTTGGAAAAGGTATATGAAAAAATCATGTCAAAAGGCGCAGAATTAAAAGGCATTAAAAAAAATCTATTTTACTGGGCGGTTGCTCTTGCTGAAAAATACGACAACATCAATAGCAAAGGCGCCTGGTATAAATTTCAACTTGCTCTGGCGAATAAAATAATTTTTAAAAAATGGCGACAGGCGTTGGGAAGCAATATTGATTTTATAATAACCGGCGGTGCGGCATGTCAGGTTAAATTAATACGAATTTTTACCGCTGCCGGAATTCCTATTTATGAAGGATATGGCCCAACAGAAAACAGCCCTGTAATCAGTGTGAATTGTCATAAGGCAGGCGGCACCAAATTCGGGACAGTAGGATTGCCTATAGAAGGACAGAAAGTGAAGCTTGCAGAAGATGGGGAAATATTGGTAAAAGGACCGAGTGTAATGATGGGATATTATAAAAGACCGGATCTGACATCGGAGACTATAATAGACGGATGGCTTCATACAGGAGACATTGGTGTTTTCGAAGAAAATACTTTTTTAAAAATTACTGACCGGAAAAAAGAATTGTTCAAAACCAGTGGCGGCAAATATGTTGCTCCTCAGGCCATCGAAAACAAACTAAAGGAATCTCCATTTATTGAACAGATAATGATATTGGGATCGGATCAGAAATACGTCATCGCATTGATTGTGCCGTCTTTTCCCAATCTGAAATCCTGGATGAGAGAAAACAATATTGCTTTGATCAGCTTTGAAGAAGCAATCAATGATCCACGAGTCGTATTGTTTTACAAAAATTTAATCAATGCCTTTAACACGTATTTTAACCAGGTAGAACAAATTAAAAAGTTTCAGCTGCTGCCAAATGAGTGGAGCGTTGAGACAGGCGAGTTGACACCTAAACTAAGCATGAAAAGAAAGGTTATACAAGAAAAATATCAGGAGATTATTGACAAGATGTATAAATAAAAACCGGTAAAACCGGCTTTAATAATAATTCAGGCATTCTAAAAAAAGGGAATTGTTTCATAGATTAGCATTTATTACAACCTCTAAAATTGATTTTGGTTTGTAATAATTTTAACATCAATAATAATGTTATGCTGCTGCAAGTTATTTCCTTATAAAATAAAAAAATGTAGTTGTTGGAAGAATAGATTTGTAGTGGATGTTCTACATGAGTTTGTTTTCCAGGCAATACAATGTCATCTCTGTATTGTTTTTAAGATTTAGTTTATTGAGAATTCTTGCACGGTATGTACTCACGGTAGTGGTACTGAGAAGAAAAGATTCGGCTATTTCCGTGATGGATTTTCCAGAGGCCAGCAATTTGAACACAGAAAATTCTCTGTCTGAAAGCATTTCATGTGGGGGTTTATTTTCAATATTTCCTATCGAGCCGGCAATTTTTTCAGCCACCGAAGAATTGATGTATTTTTTTCCAAGAATCAACTGTTTAACCGCGTTTACAAGTTCATCGGGAGCCGTATCTTTACTTAAATAGCCCGATGCTCCAGATTTCAAAACCCTGACAGCGTATTGTTCTTCAGGATGTATGCTTAAAATCAGTACTGGAAGTTTAGGGTCTATATTTTTTATTTGAGGAAGCACATCAAGACCGGTTCTTTTGGGCATTGAAATATCACTGATGACTACATCCCATTTACCGGCAACTACCTGGCTCACCAGAGATTCAGCATCCGCAACTTCAGCAATTTCAGCGGAGGGAAATCCTTCAAGCAAAATTTGTTTCAGTCCTTTTCTGACTACAGAGTGATCATCTGCTATTAAAATTTTCATACGTGAAAATGGATTTTATTTTTTTTACTACGCCATCATATTTCTCATTCATTTCCGGTAATAAATAATTTGTTCATACAGACATTTATCGTCTCTCATTGTTTATTCGGAACGCTCACAAAAAGGGTTGCCCCCTCTCCTAAGTTGCTCTCAATTTTAAAAATGCCCCCCATCAGGTTTGTTCGCTCTTTAATACCAATCAGTCCAAGGGTATTCAAAGTATATACTTTTTCGGTTTCAAAACCTATGCCATTGTCAACAACCAATAATACAAGTTGATTTTTTTCAAATGATAATGTAACATTTACTTCACTTGCCTTCGAGTGTCGCAATATATTGGTAAGGCTTTCCTGATAAATTCTGAATAATGCTATGGAAATATCCGGAGATATATTGCTTTGAATGTTTTTTGATGAAAAATTTGTTCTGATATGATATCTCTTTTCATATTCTTCACTCAGCCACTCCAGAGCGGCAACAAGCCCCAGGTCGTCGAGAATACTGGGTCTGAGTTGCGTGGCAATTCTTCTTACCGACTTTACAGCTTCATCAATGAGCTGAATGGAATCTTGTACTTTTTCTTTTAGACCTGAATTTTTCTGATCTATTTTTTAAAAATCCACGACATTTCCATTTTCAAACCTGTTAGTTGTTGTCCCAGATCATCATGAATTTCTCTTGCTATTCTACTCCTTTCCTCTTCTCTGATGTTTTGGAGGTACGCTGTTAAACGGCGGAGCTCTTCCTGTGATTTTTTTTTCTCGGAGACATCTATTCCTACTCCCATCATACAAGGTTGACCATTATAGGAAATTGACATTCCGGTAAAAAAATAGGGTACTCTTTTTTTGTCTTTTGTAAGCAAATCTGCTTCCACATTATCTTCTCCCATCTTGAATACATTTGAGATCTTTTCCGATATTAAATCCTGTTGCTCAGGAGGAACAAAATCAACAGGGTTGATAAGCCCCATTTCATGCGTTTGGTATCCGGTAATTTTTTCAAAATTCTTATTCCAGCGAATAAACTCCAGTTTATCATTGAACATGTAAAAAATACCGGGTAGACTGTTAATTACAGTATCAGAAAGTTCTTTTTCAAACAAAATCTGATCCTGTATCTTTTTGCTCAAAGTGATATCTTGTAATGAACCAAGTATTCTCACAGCTTTTTCTTGTTCATTATAAACAATATAAGATCGGCTGAGAATATTAACGTTTACATTATTTTTATTGTGAATGCTGTATTCAACAGAAGTGTAAGTTGAATGTTTTTTTTCCGCATCTTCGATGCTGGTTTTTATTTTTATTCTGTCTTCTTCATTCAACATACTTACAAAATCGCTGATTTCTATCGGCGTTCCTGTTGCTATGCCTGTCATGTTGTAAAAACTCTCATTACACCAAATTTTATTTTCTTCAATGTTCCAGTCCCAAAGAGCATCGTTGGTTGCTTTTGAAAGAAGATTAAACCGCTCATTGGTAAAATTCAATTCAGAAATTATTGTTTTGATTTCATTTTCGAGATAATGACTCAGCTCGTTTAATTTTATTTCGTTGAGTATGCGATCAGTAATATCTCTGATTACATTTACGCCACCAATAACCCTTCCTGTCTCATCTTTTATCGCGGAGCAAACAACATCAACATAAACTTTTTGATTGTCTTTTCCATAATTTATCAACTGCCCCTTCCACTCTCCTTTGATATTAAAGTCGTATATTATTTCATCAATCGTATTGTTTTCAGAAGTGATTTTTAAAAAATCAATGATGTTTTTACCGATGGCCTCTTCAGGAGTATAGCCAAAAATTTTTTCAGCATATTTATTCCAGGTAGTAATATGGTATTCCACATTAGTAATAATAACCGCATCTGATATACTCTGAACAATAGAGGAATTAAACTTAAGGACTTTTTCTTTTTCTTTTTTTCGATTAAAATCACGGCTGATAGCGATATAGCTTAAGCCAAGCAAGACAAAAAAAATCAGGCCAATAATGATTAATTGTCCCGTTCTTTTTAAAAATAAACTTTTGTTTGAGTTGGCCGATTCGGTGAGATTTCTCGAGTATTTATTTTCAAGAGCAAGAATTCTTTTTCTTATTTCGTGAAGCGTTTCATCCAATTTTTTTTCTTCTGAAAACCGAGTGCCGGCAGGGGGGCTTTGTGATTTTTGCATTAAACCAATGTTTTTTCCAACATCAAAATATGTATTTATGTTATCCTTAACCGACTTGAAGTCATTAATAATTTCAGGATTTGATTTAATTTCACTTTCAAGAACATTAATTGCTGTAATTAGATTTTTTTCGGCGTCTAAATATTTTTTTTCGTCCTGATCGCTGCCTGTACTAATATATTCTCTCCGGGTTTGCTCAAGAGTTTCTATAGACAAAAGCAAATGTTGAACTTTATCCAGTCTTTCAATAGAAGATACTATTGATTCTTTTTCTGTTTGCATTTTTATCATATTTTGATAAAAAAACACCAGTAATACCCCAATAAAAAGTGCCACTGCCAGATAAATTATGGTAATATTTCTCTTGGTTTTTATTATTTGCATTTCAATATCTCGATTGAACTAAACGAATATTAAAGGTAATATTTTGGCGGGGGTTTATTTAACGTTAGAAGAAAAAACATATGCCTCTTTGCTGATTGTTATAAAAATTTACCACCTTTACATATTATTCTTTTATCTAAAAAACTTTGTAATGAAGATAGAGCAGATATATACTGGGTGTCTTGCGCAGGGGGCTTACTATATAACATCAAACGGAGAGGCTGCAATCATTGATCCTCTCAGAGAAACGGCGCAATACATAGACCGTATACATAAAGACGGCGTTCGCCTTAAATATATTTTTGAAACCCATTTTCATGCTGATTTTGTAAGTGGTCACATTGATTTAAGTAAGAAAACAAACGCTCCGATTGTATATGGACCGACGGCAAAAACAGATTTTGAAAGTATTATTGCACATGATGGTCAAATTTTTAGTGTCGGAAAAATTACAATAGAAGCGATACATACACCCGGACATACACTTGAGAGCACAACTTATTTGTTGAAAGATGAGAATGGGAAAGATTACTGCATCTTCAGTGGTGATACGCTATTTCTCGGAGATGTAGGCAGACCCGATCTGGCACAGAATTCAGCAAACATGACAAAAGAAGAGCTTGCCGGATTGTTGTATGAAAGTCTTAAAAATAAAATAATGCCCCTGTCCGATGATGTCATTGTCTACCCCGCTCATGGCGCCGGAAGCGCATGTGGAAAAAACATGATGAAAGAAACGGTAGATACTTTGGGGAATCAGAAAAAAGTGAATTATGCATTGAATCAAAAAAATAAAGAGGCGTTTATTGCCGCAGTTACCGAAGGCTTACAGACGCCTCCTGCTTATTTCAGTTTGAATGTAGCAATGAATAAAAAAGGATATAAAAGCTTTGATACGGTTTTACATAAAGGAACCGAAGGTCTTCATCCCGATGAATTCGAGTTGCTTGCAGACGCTTCCGGTGCAATAATTTTAGATGCAAGGTCTCCTCATGTTTTCTATAAAGGATTCATACCACAGTCTGTCAATATTGGCCTTGAGGGGGATTTCGCGCCTTGGGTAGGAGCGATGATAAAGGATGTTCAACAGCCAATTTTATTGGTTGTTGAAGAGGGAAACCAGGCGGAAGCTGTAACAAGACTTAGCCGCGTCGGCTTCGACAACATACTCGGTTACCTTAAAGGGGGCTTCGCATCATGGGCAGCATCAGGTAAAGAAACCGACCAGGTAAAAAGAATTTCAGCAAGCCAATTTGCGGAAGAGTATAAAACAGGAAATAGAAACATTATTGATATCCGAAGGCAAACGGAATTCAATACAGATCATATTGTAGATGCAAAAAATCTTCCGCTGGAAAATATTAATGAATGGATTACAAATATCAATCCAGAGGAACATTTTTATATACATTGTGCAGGCGGATACAGAAGTATGATTGCTTCCAGCATTCTTGAAGCAAGAGGATACAGAAATTTTTCAGAGATAGAAGGTGGCTACAAAGCCATAGCAAATACAGATTTACCAAAAGCCACAGCAAGCGAAACAGCTCAACAGAATTGATTGTCTGTTTATGTAGTACATGATGAAATACCTCTTCGCCATATTTACCAATCGCTGTCCCCGTTGCAGAAAAGGGAAAATGTTTTGTACATCTTCTGCCTACAGGAGGCATTTTATGAAAATGAATGAGCGGTGCCCGGTATGCAAGCAGCGCTCTGAAATAGAAGTAGGATTTTATTATGGCTCAGGGTATGTTAGTTACGCACTTACTGTTGCGCTGTCCGTTGCCTCCTTTATCGCCTGGTGGGTTTTTGTCGGCATTTCCACAGAAGACAACAGAGTGTTGTGGTGGATTTTATTCAATGCTGTTTTGCTCATCGTCCTTCAGCCCTGGCTGATGCGGCTTGCAAGAATCATTTGGCTTTCCTTTTTTGTAAAGTACAATCCCAATTGGAAAAATGAACCGCCCGAAGAAACAGATAGGATAATTGAAGACCAAATGGAGACAGTACATTAACTTTATATTTATTTTAAAATCAATAAAACAATTGCAATGAAAGAGTTTCTTTTTCGCCCGTGGCCCTGGTGGTTTTCAGGTATAGGCATTTCTGTGGTCATGTTTTTGCTTATTTTTTCGGGAAAACAATTCAGTTGTTCTTCCAACTTCAGAACAATATGTGCTGCTGCCGGTTTGGGAAAGCGCATCAAGTTTTTTGATTTCAAATGGAAAAAACAAACATGGAATTTATTTTTTCTTTTGGGCGCCATGATCGGAGGATACGTGGCACACCACTACCTTACAAACGAAAACAGGCTCTTTAAATTCGGAACAAAAAAAATGGGCGAAAATATTCAATCCCTTTCAATGTCCGACCCTTCCGATTCGGCTCGTTTAAATACACTTAAAG
>VERM01000150.1 GCA_018882645.1 Ferruginibacter sp. | reverse complement strand
TTCCAAGCAATGGTATATTATATGAAGCCAGAATAGGCATGGCTTTTTCCAGATTTTCTTTTGTAACATTGGGAAACTCATCAATACCCGAATCAACCAAAAAACATTTGATTCCCAACACACCGCCTTCAATCAATCTTTTCAATTCTTTTTCATTTCCGGGAATCAAGCCACCATAAAATCCGCAGTTGACATGCATTTGCTGATTTGATGCGTCAACTTTTTCATTCAGAGCGCGCACAGAGGAAGTGACAGGGCTTGAATTGAGCGGCATATCTACAATTGTAGTACTACCGCCTGCCGCCGCCGCTTTTGTTGCTGTATTGAAGCCTTCCCAATCAGCGCGTCCGGGTTCGTTGATATGTACATGCGCATCTATGACACCGGGCATGATGATTGAATTGCCAACATCTTCTGCATTTTCAGATTTGTAAAATTCAATTTTAGTGATGATGTCGTTTTCCATAGTAATGGTAGCCGGTTGAATTTTACCGTCAACCCAGCATCGCTCACCATATATGATTTTTTCTTTACTGCTCATGTTTGTTATAAAGCCCCATCAATACTTTTTCCGGTGTAATGGGAGATGAGTATGTTATGTTTGATTTTGGATTAAATGCCAATACCGCATTTCTAATGGCAAAGTAGGCGCCTATACCGTACATGAGAGGGGGCTCACCCACGGCTTTTGACTTCATGATAGCCAGATTGTTTTTTTCGGTTGACAAAAATGCAATGTCTATATTTTTTGGAACAGAATAGATGTCAGGTATCTTGTAAGTGCTTAGCGCATTAGACAGTAATTTTCCATTTTCATTATATACGACCTCTTCCATTGTCATCCAGCCGATTCCCTGAACCAGTCCACCTTCACATTGTCCGAGATCAATTAATTTATTGATACTCTTTCCGGCATCATGTATAATGCTGACTCCGTCAATTTCATATGTTCCCCTCAAACAATCTATAGTTACTTCATGTATGGAAGTTCCGTACACATGATAAGCGAATGGATGCCCTTTTTCAATCGTTTTGTCGTAATGAATAATCGGTGTGGCATAGTGTCCTTTTGCGCTGAGGTTGATGCGCTTTATAAATGCCTGTTGAATAATATTTTTCCAGGTATATACAGAGGGCTCTTCGTCGATATATACAATCTCATTGATGATTTTTATATCATCCTCATCATTTCCAGTCAATGTTCTGATGAAATTGTACAACCGCTCATTGATTTGTTCACAGGCATTCAGCAGTGCTTTTCCATTCAAGTCTGCCGTTGCGCTTGCCGCAGAAGGAGATGTGTTAGCCACCCTTGTAGTGTTTGTACTTTCCAGTTTAATATTGATTGGCTTTACGCCAAGTGTTTCTGATGCTACCTGAAGCATTTTTGTATTTACGCCTTGTCCCATTTCCACAGCACCGGTGCTCACTCCAACCGTTCCATCCGAATAGACATGTACCAGCGCTCTGGCATGATTCATCATGGTATTGGTGAAAGAAATACCAAAACAAATCGGCATTATGGAAAGCCCTTTTTTTAAAAAAGTATTTTCATTGTTGAAAGCAGAGATGTTTTTCTTTATATCTTCTAGATTATATTTCGATGCCGCCTCATTCCAGCAATTTTCTGCCTCGCATTCGCTAACGATTTGACCATATGGGAATTCGCTGCCGTCTTTTAGTAAATTTTGTTGTTGAATAACCAAAGCGTCTATGCCTAACTGTTTGGCAGCATGGTCAATTGCAGCTTCTATGACAAACATGCCTTGAGGCCCGCCGAATCCGCGAAAGGCGGTATTAGGAGGAAGATTTGTTTTACAGGAATGCGCTGTGGCAGTAACATTGGGAATATGATAGCTGTTGGTGCAATGAAACAATGTTCTTTCCAGAATGGCGGGCGACAAGTCTGCTGCTGCTCCGCCGTTTTGAAAGAAAGCGGCTTCATAAGCGAGGATCTTGTAATTTTCATCCAGACCAATTTTGTAATCGCTACTGTAGGGATTGCGTTTGCCGGTCATTCGCATATCTTCCATCCGGTGCAAAATACATTTAGCTGGTCTTTTCATGACATAGGCAACCAAAGCTGCCATTGCAGCCCAGGCAGAAGCCTGATCTTCTTTTCCACCGAAACCTCCACCAAGCCGGGCTGTATCTACTTCTACTTTATTCATACCTACACCTAATACCTTTGCGATTGTTCTTTGAACAGCTGTAGGCCCCTGAGTGGAAGAAAATACTTTTACGCTGTTATGTTCTGCAGGTATTGCATAGGCACCTTGTGTTTCAAGGTACAAATGTTCTTGTCCGTTGGTTTCTGTTTTGCCTTGAAAAATATATTTGCAATTGTCAAATGCTTTAGTCGTATCGCCTATAACGAATTTTCTTGAAGGAGATAATATTTTTCCTTTTTCAAAAGCTTCTCTGGGGTTGGTGATCACTGGTAAAGGTTCAAAGGAAATTTTTATTTTTTTCAATGCCTCTTCAGCAGCGTCTTCCGTTTCTGCAGCAACAATTAAAATCGGTTGACCCATATAGTGAACTTCGTTCTCCGCCAGTAATGGTTCGTCGGGAATGATACCGCCAATCTGGTTCTCTCCGGTGATATCTTTATGACTGAATATTTTTTCTACGCCTTCTATTAATGAGGCTTCAGTGTAATCGAGATTGGTAATTTTTCCGTGAGCAATGCTAGCATCAAAAATTTTAAGATACAGCATGCCCTCCATACCGGAAATATCATCTACATAAATAGATTTTCCAGTTACATGTTGGGGCGCATCGATATTGACGACAATGTTTTTATCCGGTGTTACTGTATTTTCTGCTTTGTTTACCAATCGATTTTGTTTTTTCAATAAGTCTTGTAATTATGCTGTTGACAGTATTTCGTTCATAATTTCTTGTCTGTATATAGCAAAATGAGCAATGAATAGTTGCCTTAATAATAATTTTTTGTATTCAGCCGAACCTCTTGCATCGCTGATGGGCTGGATCTCTGTATTGATTATTTCCACCGCAGCACTCAATGTATTTGCATCGGGCTTTTTTCCTTTAAGAAAATCACCGGTTGCAGCCAGATATTTAGGAAATGGCGCTACGCCTCCGGCAGACAGATGAATGTCCTCAATTATCCCATCGTTGTTTATCTTCAATGATATGGCAGAGTTCACCGATGCGATATCAAGATAAGTGCGTTTGCATACCTTCTCGAAATTGAATAAGGTATTTTTTGAAGGAATATCAAATACAATCTGTACAATAATTTCTGAGGCAGATTTATCAAGTGCCTTATATCCTTTGTAAAAATCTTTCAGCTTGATCTTTCTTGTACTTCCATTATTACTGAGCACCAGTGAGGCATTCAAAGCCAAAAAGAAAATACTCATATCGCCGATGGGAGAGGCATTCACAATATTTCCGGCCAATGTGGCCATATTTCGAATGGGGGTGGATGATACGAGCTTGATGTGTTGGCCTAATAAAGGGAATATCTCTTTTATTATGGGAGACTCATTGAATTGGGTAACTGTAACAGAAGCACCGATTATGCATTGGGCGTCTTCCTTTATAATATTTTTCAAAGAGGTGTCATCAAACAAATTTCGCAATGTTGATTTTTTAACTAGAGAATGCTTCTGTACATTGAGATCTGTTGCGCCTCCAATATTGAGTACGTCTCTATTTTTTTCATCAACAGAAACCAGTTGCTCGCGGAGTGCCAAAATCTTTTCTTTGATGCTTATAAAATATCCGGGTAAAAAATTATTTTCCACCAGCCACTGCAAGGTTTTTTCTTTCGGCTTGTTTTCAAGTGCAGCAGAAATGTTTTTTGCAGCTCTTTCTATAGATTTATAACCTGTACACCGACAAATGTTGCCGTCTATGCTTTCAATGGCTTTTTCATATTCACGGTGGGTATTGTGCATAACGAATCCGGTAAGACTCATCACAAATCCGATGGTACAAAACCCGCATTGGGAGCCATTTGCATCCACCATCGACTGTTGAACGGGAGAGAGTTCTTTCATGTTTATTCCTTCCACTGTCACCACATGTTTGCCTTGCACATTCGTCAGGGGTAAGAGACAGCTGGTCATTGAACGGTAAACGAGTTCGTTGTTGTTTTCGAAATCGCCTACCAGCACCGTACATGCACCACAATCACCTTCACGACAGCCGGTTTTTGTTCCTGGCAGCCGCTTATGATAACGTACAAAATCAAGTATAGTCATACCTTCAGGCAGACATGTTTTGATTTCCTGCTCATTTAAAATGAAACGAATCATTAGTAGGCTATTTTATTGTTGCTGTTTCGCCATTTATCAAAGGCCACAATAGCCTCATCTCTGTTGATTTGTTTGGTAAACAAGGCTCTTTCAGCAATGGGCTTGGCTATTTCTTCGTATATGAATTGATCGTCAAAATCAATAGCCGCTGCATCTTCTTTGCTGTTGGCATAATAAAGTTTATCGGGCCTGGCCCAATAAATGGCTGCAAGGCACATTGGACAAGGTTCGCAACTGGAGTAAATTTCGCAGCCGGCCAACTGAAAGCTGTTCAGTATTTTACATGCTTCACGAATGGCAACGACTTCTGCATGGGCGGTGGGGTCATTGTGGGCAGTCACACAGTTGGTTCCCCTGGAAATGATTTTTCCTTCTTTTACCACAACAGCCCCAAACGGGCCTCCTTTATTCTCCTCTACATTTGATATGGATAGGCGAATGGCC
>VERM01000149.1 GCA_018882645.1 Ferruginibacter sp. | reverse complement strand
TCTCTATACATCCTTCGCATTGAAGAATGGTGTCTTGCTCAACTCCTGTAACCTCATTTCCGAAAATAACAGCTATCTTCTCATCTTTACCCATAGTAAAATTTTCAAGAGAAATACTATCTTTTACCTGCTCTACTGCAAAAACCCTGTAACCGGCAGATTTAAGATTTTCAATGGCTTCTGCAGCATTATTAAAACTTTTCCAGGAAACCGTTTCTTCGGCACCTAGCGCTGTTTTTTTGATTTCTTTATGGGGCGGCTTGGCGGTATATCCTGTAATATAAATAGCTTCCAGAAGAAAGGCATCTGCAGTACGAAAAACACTGCCGACATTATAGGCACTTCGTATATTTTCCAATACAGCAATGAGAGGCGTTTTTACTGAGCGCCTGAATTCAACGGGAGATTTGCGGTTCAGCTCAGCCATGGATAATTTCTGCATACGTCAAAGTTACTGCAAGATGAATCAAGCTGAAGCTGTTTTCAAATTGGTTTTTGAAGTAGCCCTGGAAGCTGCATTTGCCTTTGCGGCCGATATAAAGCTAACAAAAAGGGGATGAGGATTCTCTACAGTGCTCTTCAGCTCGGGGTGATATTGAACGCCAATAAAAAATGGATGATCTTTTATCTCAACGATTTCCACCAGGCCGTTGAGCGGATTTTTTCCGCTGGAAATCAACCCGGATTTTGTGAACTCGTCAAGAAACTGATTGTTAAATTCCCATCTGTGACGATGTCTTTCACTGATATCATTGGATCCATATATTTTAAAAGCCATACTACCTTCTTCAATCTTACAGGGATAGGCACCTAGTCTCATAGTTCCTCCTTTCTTTTTCACTTTCTTTTGTTCATCCATCAATGCAATAACCGGATGCGTGGCATTCGAATCCATTTCGGTTGAATGCGCACCTTTCCAGCCCATTACGTTTCTGGCAAATTCAATCACAGCCATCTGCATTCCAAGACATATTCCGAAAAAAGGCAGCTTAGCTTCTCTGGCATATTTCACTGCTTCAATTTTTCCTTCAACGCCTCTTGAACCGAAGCCTGGTGCCACCAACAGGCCATCCAGGTCTTTTAACTGTTGAGCCACATTATCCGCATGTATGTGTTCGCTGTGTACATTGACAATTTTCACCTCACACTCATTGACCACACCGGCATGAATAAAAGCTTCCAATATTGATTTATATGCATCCTGCAATTCAACATATTTGCCAATAAGACCAATCGTAACTTTACCCTTAGGTTTTTTAAGAATGGATAAGAAACTTTCCCATTTATTCAGATCCGGAGCAGCATATCCATTGATGTGCAATTTTTTCAGCACTATCACATCCAAACCCTCTTGCAGCATTTTCAGCGGAACTTCATAGATGGTTCCCGCATCCATAGCCTCAATTACGGCATTGGGTTTAACATTGCAAAATAAAGCTATTTTTCGTTTAAGGTCATCCGTTAAAGGATGTTCTGTTCGGCATACAATCACATCGGGATGAACGCCCTCCTGACTCAACAGCCTTACACTATGCTGTGTAGGCTTGGTTTTCAGCTCTTTGGCAGCTTTTAAATACGGAATGAGTGTAAGATGAAGCACAAGGCAATCTTCCTCAGCCATTTCCCATTGCAATTGCCTTACAGCTTCCACAAATGGAAGACTCTCAATATCTCCGACCGTACCTCCGAGCTCAGTGATGATAATATCAAATTTACCCGTCTCTCCCAGGAGCAACATTCTTCTTTTAATCTCATCCGTAACATGCGGGATAACCTGAACTGTTTTACCGAGATATTCTCCCTCGCGCTCTTTATTGATAACGGTCTGGTATATACGCCCGGTAGTTACATTATTGGCCTGTGAGGTGGGCATATTCAAAAAACGTTCATAATGACCGAGATCCAAATCGGTTTCTGCTCCATCGTCCGTAACATAGCACTCCCCGTGTTCATAAGGATTCAAAGTACCAGGATCGACATTAAGATAAGGATCAAACTTCTGTATAGTCACTTTAAGACCACGACTTTGTAGTAATTTGGCTAATGATGCCGCAATGATTCCTTTTCCCAATGATGATGTAACACCGCCGGTTACAAAAATATATTTGGCCATTATTTTATAAATTCAAAATTTAACAGTCAAGATTCAAAAATACATGCAGAAATCACGTCTGGCTTCAGAATGCAACTCAGACGAACAGAAACCAAAATGAAAATCGGCAACTGTAAATAAAACTTGTATTCTGCAATAAATGACCGAGGGAATAAAAAACTTCCGAGAGGTCGTGTAAAGATAGGATGAATTTTTATGAGTAAAAACTTTTTGAAAAATATTTTTTACTAGAAACCCTTTTATAGAAATCAATAAAAACTATTTTCCGACAAATAATTTCTGACATAGTCCTCCACTCCTTTTTCCAGCGAATACAAATCGGCATTATAGCCGGCATCATGAAGCTTTTTCATGTTTGCTTCGGTGAAATACTGGTATTTTTCTCTGATATCCAATGGCATATCGATAAAACTAATGGACGGCTCAAGATTCAAAGCCGCAAAAGTGGCATACACCAGATCTAAAAAAGTTCTGGCTTTGCCGGTACCTAAATTATAAATACCGGATTCAACTGGCCGGGTGTTTTGCAAGAGCCAAAAACAAACTTTGCAAATATCTATCACGTAAATAAAATCACGCAACTGCTTTCCATCTTCAAAGCCCTCTTTATGAGATTTAAACAGTTTTACAATGCCATCCTTCATGATTTGATTGTAGGAATGAAAAATCACGCTGGCCATACGGGCTTTGTGATATTCATTGGGACCATACACATTGAAAAATTTCAGTCCCGCCCAAAAAGGAGGACATTCGGTTTGCGCCAGTGCCCAAATGTCGAAATTGTTTTTAGACATTCCATACGGATTGAGAGGAATCAGCTTGTCAATCCATTCGTGGCGATCATCATAACCCAAACTCCCATCTCCGTATGTGGCAGCAGAAGATGCATATACAAGCGGAACAGAATGAGCCGCACAATATTGCCAAATGCTTATGGAATAATCAACGTTCCATTTCTGATGAACCGCATAATCAAATTCAGCAGTATCGGTTCTTGCTCCGATATGAAAAATAAATGCAGGCTTTGCCTCTTCTAACGTTAACCAGTTAAAAAAATCTTCCCTTTCTATTTTATGACTGAATAATTTATTGCGCAGATTCAACTCTTTTTTTTCATCTCCGAATGCATCTACCAAAATAAGATTAACGTACCCTTGTTTATTTAAAAATGAAACCAGACAACTGCCGATGAAACCTGCGGCACCCGTTACTACGATGTATGAATCTTTCTGCATGATAAATTTTAAAATGTCTTCCAAAGATCAATCCATGTATTTTGTAATGGCATTGTCGTATAACCGCTTCCAGTCCGAAATAACATTCCAATCCTCACCATCAACCCTGATCTGCGCAGAAGTCACTTTACCCAGTTGAACTACAGGCACCCCTTTATTTTTGATACATTCAAAAAAAGCAGTGCGCTGAGATGAACTTACCGAAACCACTACTCTGCCCTGCGATTCACCGAACCAAAATGCGTCGTTGCGAATCAGGGCATCTGTTTTTGCAATATCAAAACCAAGATTGCGGTTGAATGCACTTTCAAGGAGCGTTACAATTAGACCACCTTCGCTAACATCATGAGCAGATGAGATGAATTTATTTTTTATCAACTGAAGAACACATTGATGCAGCAGATATTCTTCTTCAAGATTAAAATAAGGTGCAGGAGAATATTCTTCTCCTATAAGCTTATGCAGATATTCAGATGAATTGATTTCATTGTGCAGATGGCCAATCAAAAAAATCTCATCCCCTTCATTTTTGAAATCGAGTGTCATTTTATCTTCTATATCATCGAGCAGGCCGACCATTCCGATGGTTGGTGTAGGATATACGGGACCATCGGGCGACTGGTTATAGAAGCTGACATTACCTCCTGTTACAGGCGTATCAAATTTTAAGCAGGCCTCTCCCATTCCTTTGATGGCATGCACAAACTGATAATATACTTCGGGATCGTATGGATTTCCAAAATTCAGACAGTTGGTTACGCCTAATGGCTCACCGCCACTGCATACGATATTTCTAGCTGCTTCGGCAACTGCAATCATCGCACCTTTGTAGGGATCCGCAAACACATAACGGCTATTGCAGTCGGTAGTCAGCGCCAATGCCTTTTTTGTGGGTTTAGCAATCACTACTGCGGCATCACTTGGTGCATTGGTATTTGTTGTACCGGCCCCTACCATACTGTCGTACTGTTCATAAATCCAACGCTTACTGGCAATATTTGGGAGTTGAATAAGTGCTGAAGTAACTTTTATGAGATCTTTACAATCGTCTATTTTTTCAATATCAAATGACTCAATTTTATTCAGATATGCCGGCCTGGAAAATGCTCTTTCGTATTGAGGAGCGCCGCCTCCGAGTACGAGATCTTCTGCAGGAATGAGCGCCTCAAGAATGTCGTTCATGTAAAATTGCAACAACCCGTCACCTGTAACTTCTCCGATATGACTGCAAGGCAAATCCCATTTTTCAAATACATCCAGTACATCCTTTTCTCTTCCTTTCTGAACCACCAGCAACATTCTTTCCTGACTTTCACTAAGAAGAAGCTCCCATGCTTTCATACCTGCCTGACGCGTCGGCACTTTGTCGAGATGTATTTTCATACCTGCCTTACCTTTCGCACTCATTTCAGC
>VERM01000148.1 GCA_018882645.1 Ferruginibacter sp. | reverse complement strand
AGCCTGCTGTTGGCCGTCACATTATCTCTCAATCGAAAATCAAACCGGAAATTGATCTCATTGTCAAGCTTACCTGAATTGCTCTTACTCAGGAAGGACGGCAATTTCACCCCCCCCAACAACTTAAGACCTTTTTTACGAAATCCTGCACCAATGATAAACTCTGTACTTCTAACTTCGCTCAACTGAAAATCATACAAACTCAGACTCAATTGTCTGCTTTTGGAATATTCAAATTTGCATTGCAATTGATTGGTCATCATCACATCTATACCAATGACAGGAGAAAATTGTTCCTGAATGGTGATATTGGGCACCAGAAAATATGGAATAAAGTTTTTGGATGCTGTATCAAAAAAAGAAGGATAACCAAATCCGGAAACATCCTGAAACAATAAGGCTGAGGTAAACCCATTCATACTCAGATTACCTGTATAACCATGGGAAATATTTATACTTGTAAAAAATTTATCAAGAGGCTTTACTCTGCTGAGACCGCTGTAATCAATTTTCCAATTCGGCTTTGGCAGAATGGCCCTGAAAGGATTTGATTTAATGTTGGCATTGCTTTGACTGATTAAAGCAACCTTATTTGGATCTTGTCCTGTATATGCAGCTAGAAATGAAGGTATAAGCACATCAACGGCATATTTACCATAACCATAGTAGTATCCATCAGCATTTACCTGTCCGTTGCTGTATGGATTCAGTTTGCCGAGTCGCTGTGAAAGTGTGATTCTGTTATTTTCAAAAGTTTTGAATGTTTCAGAAACTTTATTAGGATCGAATTTTCCAAAAAGCGTTTTGAATGCAATGTATGATACATCAAAGCCGCCGCCGGTAAGCGGATTGAGATGTTTGAAACTGGGATTTTGCCCATTTAGTGTCGTGTCAATGAAACGAAATGTCTCACTATAATTTTTGGTGAATGTTTTACTCAAATTGATGGTGACATTCATATCACGGATAGGCTCGAGTTGAGCGGTGAGTGTAAGTTTCTGATCAAAATTTTGTTGGAAGAGGTAATTGAAGGTGCTATCTTTCGTAATCAGTCCACGAGAAGCACTCCTATTGAGCCATGCCGTATCCGGCTGTCGCCCCATTACAAAACCGAATCCGGGAGCAAGGCTATTAAAATTCTGGCCAAAGAATCTTGTACTGTCTGTGTATCCAGGAAGTCTTGTAGATGCTATTTCCGAAACGGAAAAACTGACCTGCTTCAAGCCAGTAAGGAATTTCCCTACAAATCTCATCCCCTTTCCTATATAAGGTACTGCAGCTTTATTGATTATCTTTCTGGTTCTGAGTACTTTTTTCCCGCTTTTGGTGGTTACGGAATCTTTCACTCTCGTAATTCTGTTTTTCCAAATTTCCTTGTCTTCAGGTCTGGAAGGCTGATCCAACTGACGCAACCATTTCGATTTTTGATAAAGTCTGTTGAAATCAAGTTGAACAGTTGCTTCCTGCTGTTGTCCATTTTCAATGACATTTCCCAAATTGACAGCAAGCCTGGAAGCGCCGACCCATTTATAGGTTGCCTGATATTTAACATTGATGGTTGTCCAGTCGAGCAAAGGAATTTTAGCAGTTGGCAGCGCATAAGAAAGATTAGCAGTTTGGTTGTATATCGTATTTCTTCCTCCTTTGAAAAAATTGCTCCACACGGAATCTTTTTTTTCTTTTGTGTTAATCCTTCCGGCAGGCTCATCAATTCTTGAATTATTTGTTGCGATATAATCAAAGTTGATGGAACGGGTAAAATTCCATCTCACCACATAATCTCGTTGCATGGTAAAATACTTGTCATAGGTCTCCGGAATAGCGTATTTCGAAACCCCTACGCTTCTTGGCAATATCGCTCCGAATTGTCTGCTTATATCAGCTCTAAAACTCAATTGAGAAGGTAGATAGCAGAAATTGAAATCTCTGATGAGATCAAGCCATTTGGATTTTGTCTTCCTAAATATTTTTTTAAATGGCTCAAAATATTTAGGCTGAGGTGAAAAGTTGTACCCTATTGATGCACGATGTTTCGTGACTTCATTATTGGCGATGAGAGGAGTATGATTGACGGTATTGATATATGAATAACTCAAATCAATATTTTCAATATCGTAAATCTTTGGAGACTTGCCATTTGTTTTGTTTTTCTTGACATTCGTAAAATTAATGGTTTTGATGGCCGTAAAGTCTATAGCATTATTACGGATAGAATCCCGTTTGGAACTGGGGGAAGTACTGAGTTTATCTTTTAATTTGATGTCCAGGTCATAAGGATCATATTGAGGGGAACTGGTTGTTTGTGAATAGCTGGCATAAACAGGTATCGTTAATCCCAGATTTTTCGGAAGCAACTTCCCGAGCTCAAGATTCGTAGCCACATCAAACTGTAAGAAATCATCTCTATATCGCTCCACCACACGCTGCTCGAGCGTTCCAAAACCTCTGGAATGCGCGTTTGCTGAAAGTGACAGCGTACCAAGATCGGCAAGATTGACATCTACTCTGCCGAGCGCAGCCCAGCCTCCTTCTTCATTAATGGAAGAAAGTCTGAGTTCATTCATCCACACCTGACCGCAGGCAGATGGAGAACCTGTATTTTCAACACCCAACAAAATACCCCTTATCTCTCCAAGATTCGGATTACCAATAATCGAATATACGTGACCGTTAGCCTGAAGCTGCCGGAAGATCTGGGCAAGTGAGGTACTGGACAAATTTCTTGCCTGTTTGATTTTAGTCAGCTGCTCCAAATCAACATTGAGCGAATTGCTGGGAATCCATAAAGTGTCATTGTATTGCTCGGAGTCCGGATTAATTGCTGCATTTAATGCTGTCAATGTAAGTGGGATACGTATTTCATAATAATTGCTGACAAAATCCGTTCCCATTCTGATTACAGCAGTCAAATCCTTGTCTTTTATGGTATTTGCAGGATTCTGAGCCTGTTCCGCATGAATATACATTGACAATCGCCCAAACTGTCGCATATCCCTGTTCGCAAATGTTTGAAATACCGCTTTGGCATCACCTTTCCTCAAATTGCAAAAATTCAAACTCATCGCCTGTTCATTTTGAAGAAGATTAACTCCATTATTGCTCAAGGTTTGAACGCGTTGTATCTCTTTTGGTGTACGATAAGGCAAAGGTGTTCTTTTGTCATTTTCTTCAATATTCATTGCCTCCAAATTAAAAGGCGTTGAAGAGGCAGGAGAATACAATCCTGTTGAATCTAATTTATACTGAAATTTTCTCCAGATGTTTCTTGTAAGTTGTAACAATCCAAAACGCATCACAACACTGTCCTCAAAGCCTGTAAGATACATTCTCATAAAACGGATAGATTTGAAATCAGGTATGTTTCCGATTTTTCTGTCATAACTTCCAATGGGTATTCTGAATTGATACCATGTTTCAACTCTTGTAGATCCGTTTACCAATGCGATGGGCACTTCTTTTTTATCAACAATAAAATTGTTACCAATAACCATTTCCGGCGCATCCTTCGGCTTGATGTCCACGATGTATTGAAAATATTCTTCAGTTTGATTGAGGGTATTGTCTCTGTTCAAATCTTCTGCATCCGGATATAATGTAGCCGCATTGGAGAATTGGCTTCCATTTGAGATGGGTGAATTGCCGTCGGGATTGTTGAAGTTTTTATAACGGGTTAAGATTCCTGTATTTGCAGAAAACTCTGCTGCACGATAGTTTTTATTATTGTCATTTGATGGATCACGTGCAGCGTTCACATAAACTTCGGAATTCGATCCGAAATTGGTTGCGAGATTAGAGAGATAAGATGATCGCAGATTCAATTCAGCAGTATCACTCAATCCATCATAACCCACATCCTGATATGGCCTGTCTTCCGGCAAATTACTAAATGCATTGGTAACCTGTATGGGATTACGGGGCACCTTTCCCCACTCGGTTGTTTCGGTAGGTGCCGGCGCATTCGGCGTGGATAATCCACTTTCATAAAAGCGTTGCCCGTCTTTTAAAATATCTTCTGAAATATTTCCAAGATTGAAATACAGTTTACCTCCCTTTGATCCGCTGTATTGAGGGAGTATGAATGGATCCTGCAGCCAGAATTCAATGAATTCAATGTTACCGGTTTCAAAATCCGGCTGATCAATACCTCTCATCAATCCTCCATACTTTGATTGAGGATCAAAAAATTTACCTGAGGCGCTGATCTTGCCCGGATCATCTTCATAATTGTAAGGGCCTTTTTCATTTGGATAATAAGCTAGATCGAATGTAACAAGTTGATTTTCTCCGAACCCTGTTGTACGTTGTGGAAAAATTTCTTTCTGATAAACCTGTCTAACTCTTGGATCACTCAACTCGTTTCTGTCGCTGATGGGATTATTAGGCGCATCAAATTGCTGTAAGGTTTGTTCTATTTGATACCAGGCAATTTTAGCTCGGCTCTTACCGTAATTAAGATTATTATTTAGGGCACCCTCAGGAAACAATTCATTTCCCAATCTGTCTGTGGCACGAACAGGTGTGGATGCCAGAGTCCAACTGACCAAAGGAAAACGCAAATCTATACCCGATTTGCTCCCTTCGAAATCATCAATATAAACCAATCCGTTGCTGCCTCTGCCGATTTGAGGGGCATGGCCGGGTTTTAGATAGGCTGCCTCTGCATTTACAGCAATGGTGGAAGGTGCAGTGGTGCTGTAAAATGGAAGTTTATCCAATATTTTTGTAAGCCTAGGTACTTCTTTTCTAAAATTCATATCCGCGCCAAACAGTGAATTTCGA
>VERM01000147.1 GCA_018882645.1 Ferruginibacter sp. | reverse complement strand
CATCTACCAAATGGGCTAACTTGAAGCTTATTAGTGGTTTTCCTCCTCCCTTATATTATAGCGTTTATCCCAAGAAATCGGATTGTCTTTTTGATTTAAACTGTTCCAAAGACTATGAGGAGGGGCTTGCCATGGCAAAACAATTGAAAAAGCCTGTCCTGATTGATTTTACCGGATATGCCTGTGTGAATTGCAGAAGGATGGAAGAGAATGTTTGGAGTGACAGTAAAATCAATGAATTGATGCGCAATCAATTCATTGTAATCTCTCTTTATGTGGATGATAAGAAGAAGTTGCCATCATCTGCACAGTTTACCTACAAAACCAAAGATGGACAAAACAGAGAAATCAAAAGCTATGGCGATTTATGGTCAACTTTTGAATCTGAAAATTTTGCAAACAATGCACAACCACTTTATGTATTGTTAAGTCCTGATGAGACCTTACTTACTCATCCCATTGGTTATACTCCCGACAAGGATGCTTATCTCAACTGGCTTCAGTGTGGCTTGAAAGCGTACAATTCAATCAAATAATTTTTGATTTATAGCATACCTGTCACCTTAAAGGAAATCAAACCCCTGCAATTTGCAAGGGTTATGTGTTTAATAATATTTATAGTGCGATTTGTTTCTCAGTCATCATTCTACGCAGGTTGATTAATCCGTAACGCATTCTTCCCAGAGCAGTGTTAATGCTGCAGTTAGTCAACGTTGCTATTTCTTTGAAGCTTAAATCAGCATAGTTGCGTAGGACGATTACTTCTCTTTGATCCTCAGGCAGCAAGTCGATCATTTTTCTGATTTTGTCGTGACTTTGCTCATTCATTATTTTTACATCAGCACCTTCCTCAGAGAATTTCAGCACTTCAAAAATGTCGTAATCTTCACTGGTTTTGATACTTGGACCACGTTTTACTTTTCTGAAATGATCCACACACATGTTGTGTGCGATACGCATTGCCCAGGGCAGAAATTTACCCTCATCAGAATAACGACCGCCTTTTAAAGTGTCAATAATACGGATAAATACATCCTGAAATATATCTTCGGCTAAATACCTGTCTTTTACCAAAAGATAAATGGATGTGTAGATTTTGTCTTTGTAACGGTCAACAAGAGGGGTGAGGGCTTCTGAATTTCCGTTCATGAACAATTGAACCAATTCTTGGTCGGTGTGGTTTTTTAAGGATTTCATAAAGTTTCTACGGTTTAAATAGTTAGGGACTTTATTTGGATTTTTCCAACTTGGGAGAGCTAACGTAGAATCTTTAGAAGTTCATTGTTGGCTTTTCACTTACATTGGATATTGGTACTGTAAAGGTATAGTTAAAATTTACCCTTCAAAATATTTTGGCTCTTTTTTGGCACCTGTTTTAAAAATCGAGTACTAGTGCTCGAAAACCATAAGTAGAAATACGCAGTATTTTTATCAGAAGCCTTTAAATTTGCCGTAATTACCGTATTCCAGAGTTATTTTTGCTTAAAATCATGGCATTAAAAAAGAAAAACACTCCCACAAATAAATACTGCTCTCAGGTTAACGGCATTGAGATTGTTGGTGCTTCGGTACACAATCTGAAAAATATAACGGTAACGATACCACGAAATAAATTTACCGTGGTTACAGGCGTTTCCGGATCTGGTAAATCCTCTCTGACAATTGATACTCTTTTTGCTGAAGGTCAGAGGCGCTATGCGGAAAGTCTCAGTGCATACGCAAGGCAATTCATGCAAAGAATGAATAAGCCGGAAGTGGATTACATCAATGGCCTTTGCCCCGCAATTGCAATAGAGCAAAAAGTTGTCACTCGAACGCCCAGAAGTACTGTTGGCAGTATGACGGAGATTTATGATTATTTGCGCTTGCTGTTTGCACGGATTGGTAAAACCATTTCTCCTATCAGTGGCGGAGAAGTCAAAAAAGACGATATCAATGATGTTCTGCTTTCAATAAATTCTCTAAATCATGGAGATAAGGTTCTTGTCTTATCTCCGTATAAAAGCCACTTGCACAGGAATATTCAGGAGGAGTTGAATATATTATTGCAAAAGGGATTTTCCAGACTGTATCTGAACGGTGAAATACTGCGCATTGAGGAACTGCTGGAAGATGAGTCACGTCTTAACATATTAAATAATCAAAGCAAAAGCGCAGATGATAACATATTTGTCCTTATCGACCGAATTGTTGTCAAGTCATTTGATGAGGAGGACAATCATCGAATTGCCGATTCTTTATCAACTGCTTTTTATGAGGGGGATGGTACAGTATTCCTTGAGATAAATGGTAAACAAAAAATACCATTCAGTAATCGGTTCGAACTCGATGGTCTCACATTTGAAGAGCCCGTACCCAATCTGTTTTCTTTCAATAATCCTTTCGGTGCATGTCCCGCCTGTGAAGGTTTCTCTCAAGTGTTAGGAATTGATCCCGACCTTGTAATTCCCAATCAAAGCCTTAGTCTTTATGAGGACGCAGTGGCTCCTTGGAAAGGTGAAAAGCTGAGTTCCTGGAAAAAAGCTTTCATAAAAGGAGCATCTAAGTTTAATTTCCCTATTCACAAACCCATTATGGATCTCAGTCCGGATCAGTTGAACGACTTATGGAACGGGAATAAGCATGTACATGGTATAAATGATTTTTTTAAGGAAGTTGAACAGAATCTTTATAAAGTACAATATCGAGTTCTGCTTAGCCGATACAGAGGACGTACTTCTTGTCCTGAGTGTAAAGGATATCGTTTGCGTAAAGAGGCTTTATATGTTAAAGTTAACGGCAAACATATCGGCGAATTGTGTGAATGGCCTGCAGACAATTTATTCAATTGGCTGGAAAATTTAAGTCTGAGCAATTATGATCAGAAGGTTGCTGTAAGGCTGCTGCTTGAAATTCGAAACAGGCTTAAAACATTGATTGACGTGGGTTTAGGTTATCTGACACTCAATCGTCTTGCCAACACATTGAGTGGCGGGGAGAGTCAACGCATTCAATTGACCCGAAGTTTGGGGAGTAATCTTACCAATTCACTGTATATACTCGATGAGCCGTCTATTGGCCTCCATAGCCGCGATACAAAAAGGCTTATTTCCGTTTTAAAATCTCTCAGAGATTTGGGCAATACAGTTGTGGTGGTCGAGCATGATGAGATGATGATGAAGGAGTCTGATCATATCATAGATATGGGCCCTTATGCAAGTCATCTTGGAGGCGAGGTAGTTGCTGTTGGAAATCATGATGAAATAGTTCATCATAAAAATAGTTTGACCGGACAGTATTTATCCAGAAAGTTAAGGATCACCCCTCCTCAATTTGTTCGCCAATGGACAAGAAAAATTTTGGTCGAAGGTGCTGTGCAAAATAATCTTAAAAATATTACCGTTGAGTTTCCATTGAATGTGCTCTGTGCCGTAAGTGGTGTTAGCGGCAGCGGCAAAACAACTCTTGTAAAGCAAATTCTTTATCCTGCTTTTAAAAAAATAAAAGGGGAGATCTCAGATAAGCCCGGTCTCTATCATTCAATCGGAGGAGATATCGATTATATCGACCAAATTGAAATGGTAGATCAGAATCCGATAGGGAAATCGAGCAGAAGCAATCCCGTGACATACATCAAAGTATATGATGAGATAAGAGATTTGTATTCCCGACAGCCTTTGAGTAAAACAAGAGGATTTATGCCCAAGCATTTTTCATTCAACGTTGATGGAGGAAGATGTGATGCATGTAAAGGAGAGGGGGAGCAAATTGTTGAAATGCAATTTCTTGCTGACGTGCATCTTGAATGTGAAGTTTGTAAGGGGAGGAAATTTAAAGATGAGGTACTTGAGGTTTTTTTCAATGAAAAAAATATTTACGATGTCCTTCAAATGAGTGTAGACGAAGCAATTGATTTTTTTGGCAAAGCATCAAAATTGGGAGAATCCATATCAAAAGGATTACAGCCACTGAGTGACGTGGGCCTGGGGTATGTAAAATTGGGACAATCGTCTAATACTTTAAGTGGCGGAGAAGCGCAGCGTATCAAACTGGCTTCTTTTTTAAGCAAAGGAAAATTCGGCGGAAGTATTTTATTCATTTTTGATGAACCTACAACCGGTCTTCATTTTCACGATATTAAGAAGTTGCTTGCTTCATTCAATGCGCTGATTGAACAAGGGCATTCAATCATAGTTATTGAGCACAATACGGATGTTTTGAAAAGTTGCGACTGGATCATAGACCTGGGTCCGGAAGCAGGTTCGGGTGGCGGTGAACTTGTATTTGCAGGAACTCCGGCAGATTTGAAAAAAAGCAAAAAGGGAACAACGTCCCTTTTCATGTGATTGTATAGAATAACAATTACTATCTCAACCGATCGCTGTCCTGAACCAATTTCTGGTCACTGCTAATACCCTTCATAGACAGGTACAACACAAAAGGAATTGATAGATACAAAAGACAAGTAAGTGATGGTATTGAGCCGCTGGTTCCAAACGATTTAAAAATATAAATGAATAACAGCAGTGAACTAATCACCAGAGCTGCAATATTCACACGTATTTGTATTTTTCTGTTGTGATATAGAAAAATTGCAATGAATGATCCAATGACCGAAAGCAATGTCAATGTCATCAAATACCAGTTGCTCGTAGCCATTAATTTTGTTCCGGCAGTTGTTTGTGGAGGGAATGTGAAAGTATAGGTAGATGAATCAGCCGTGTTTTTTTGGGTGAATTGTTCAAATTTTTTTCCGTTGACACTGATTGAAATTTGATCGCCGGTTTTGGGCTTTATCACAGTTATTTC